>CACZRY010000062.1 GCA_902783745.1 uncultured Erysipelotrichaceae bacterium | reverse complement strand
TGATGAAAACAAGGTTAGAGGTTGTTATTCACAATCTAAGGCTTTAGCAACTAAATTAGTTTTATCATATAAGGATAAGCTTGATTGTGTTATTATTCATCCAAGTGGAATATTAGGTCCAAACGATAACGCAATTGGTGAAACAACAAGAGTATTGATTGATATTATTAATGGAAAGATGGGTGCAGGTATTAATGGTTCTTTTAATTTATGTGATGTAAGAGATTTAGCTTTAGGCGCAATAAATGCCTTAAGATACGGAAAAAGAGGTGAATGCTATATACTTGCGAATGACGAAGTATCATTTAAGGATTTTTCCAAAATGGTATCAAAGGAAGCCGGAAATAAGAATAAAGTAAAATTTTTCTTACCAATTTGGGCATCTAACATAATCGCAAAGAAAATGGAAAAGAAAGCTAAAAAAGAACATAAAAAGCCTTTAATGACAAGATTTTCTGTATATAATCTTGCAAGAAACAATGACTTTTCATCAGATAAAGCAAAGCGTGAGATTGGTTATAGGACAAGATCTTATGAATTAACAATTAAAGATGAGGTTAGATGGTTAAAGGAGCGTGGTTATATAAATGCGTAAGGTTGCAATTATAACAGGTGGTTCATCTGGAATGGGGTTTGAGGCTGCAAAGATTATAGGAGATGATTATTTAATAGTTATTGCATCAAGAAGTGAAGAAAAGCTTAAAAAAGCCTCAAATGAATTAAAGAATCTTAATATAGATGTTATATATAAAACATTAGATATTTCAAATAAGGAATCTATATATCATTTTATAAATGAAATAAAAGATATAGGTGATATTAAAGTATTAATACATTCTGCAGGTATGTCACCTCATATGGGTGATTATAAAACTATAATAGATGCAAATGCGATAGGGTCTGTTATATTAAATCAAGAAATATTAAAGCTTATGAATAATGGAGTAATTATTAATGTATCTTCAATGTCAAGCTATTTAACACCAAGCTTTATATTACCTAAAAGAAAATATAAATATGCATTTTGTGATATAGAAAAGCTAAGAAAAAGCTTATATAAAAGAACAAAACTATTTCCTTTGAAGGTTAGAAGTGGAGTTGCATATGGTATATCAAAAAATTTCTTAAGCTGGTATTCTATTGCATCATCAATTAAGGCAGGAGAAAAGAATGTAAGAGTAATTTCAGTATCTCCAGGATGCTTTGATACTGCAATGGGAAAAATGGAATCAGATGAGGGAAATAAATATATAACTACATCAGCACTAAAAAGAGTAGGAGATCCTAAAGAAATTGCATATTTATTTAAGTCATTAGTAGATGTTAATAATTCATATCTAACAGGTATTGATATTAAATGTGATGGTGGAGTTTATGCTTATAATAAAAATAAAAAATTAATTAAAGAAATAGGAGAATAAATTATGGAAAATACAAAACTAGATGAAGTAAAAAGAATAAAAGAAGAATATACATATCATGAAAAGACTAATTATGATGAATTAAAAAGATTAGATAGAAAAGCTAAATTACCAAGTATAATATTTGCATATACATTTGGTATATTATCTTCACTTGTATTAGGATTTGGTATGTCAATTGTATTAGGAAGTATATTAACAGATTATATGGTTTTAGGTTATATTTTAGGTGGAATAGGATTATTATTAATCTCAATTAATTATCCAATATATAGATTATTAAATAAAAAAGGTATTAAGAAATACCGTGATGAAGTACTAGCTTTATCAAATACAATTTTAGAAAATTAATATTTATGGTATACTTAAAAGTGGTGATTATATGAAAATACTAATAGTAGAGGATAATAAAGAATTAAATGAAATAATATATAATTATTTAACTTTAGAAGGCTTTATATGTTATAGAGCTTATGATGGCATAGAAGCTTTAAATATATATAGTGAAAACAAAATTGATTTAGTATTATCTGATATTATGATGCCACTTTTAGATGGATATAATCTAGCAAAAGAAATAAGAGATAATAATAAAGAAATACCAATTATATTTATGTCTGCAAAAGATGATAAAATGGCTAAAAAAATTGGCTATAAGGCAGGTATTGATGATTATATAGTTAAACCATTTGATTTAGATGAGCTTGTCTTTAAAATTAACGCAATAAATAGAAGATTAAATATAAGTAATAAATCATCTATTACAATAAAGAATTTCTATATAGATAATGATAGCCGTGAGGCCTTTATAAATGGTATAGAATTACAATTATCAAAAAGAGAATTTGATATTTTATATTCTATGGTATCAAATCCTAATAAAACATATACAAGATCACGTTTAATGGAAGAATTTTGGGATTATGATTCATCTGCATCATCAAGAACAGTAGATGTTTATTTTGCAAAATTAAGAGAAAAAACAAAGGATGCAGATGGATTTATAATAGATACAGTACATGGACTTGGATATAAGGTGGTATTAAAATGAAAAGATTTTTAAATAACCTAGTATCTTACTTAATATTTGTAATTACTGTATCTATAGTTGTTTCACTTGGTATAATAATATATTCTAATATAAAGGATTTTCCTTTAGGGATATTAGCTTTATTTGTATTAATTTATATATTATTTGCAGGATTAGTATTTTATATAATAGATTATGTTAGAAGAAATGTATTTATTAATAAACCATTAAATGATATATTAGATGCAACATATTTAATATCTAAAGGTCAATTTGATATAAACTTAAAGCCAAGACATAATTTAAGTGATTATGATGAATTAGATATGATTATGGTTAATATTAATAAAATGGTAAATGCATTAAGGAATGAAGAAATATTAAGAAATGATTTCATTTCTAATTTTAGTCACGAGGTTAAAACACCTATTGCGGTAATAGATGGTTATATTAATTTGTTAAAAAAACGTGATATTAAAGATAATGATAAAGAAATGTATTTAGATAAAGTAGCTATATCAGTATCTAATTTATCTAATTTAGTTTCTAATATTTTAAAGCTTAATAAGCTTGAAAATGAAGAAGAAATAGAAAAAGAAAATGTTAATTTAGTATCAATACTTGAGAATGTTATTGTTTCATTTGATGAATTATTAGTTAATAAAAATATTAATTTAGATATAGATATTTGTGATAAGGCAGATATAATATCTAATCAATCTATTATTCAAATTATATTTTCTAACCTAATATCTAACGCAATTAAGTTTTCAAAAGATAATTCTATAATAGTTATTAAATTATTAAAGAATGATAATAATTATAAATTTATTGTAAAAGATAATGGTATTGGTATGACAAAGGATACTATTAATAATATATTTAATAGATTTTATCAGGCTGATACTTCACATAAGAGTGAAGGAAATGGATTAGGTTTATCTATGGTTAAAAAGGGAATAGATAGATTAGGATATAAGATATCTATTGAAAGTGAAGAAGGGATAGGTTCTACATTTGTTGTAGATATTAAATAATATGGCTAATAAATTTAGAATAGATTATGAAGGTAAAAATGATAATATTAAAGAAGAAGTAGAATCTATTAGAAATAGCTATTTAGAAAAGAGTTCTTCACAAAAAAAGCTTGAGGAACTAAGAAAAATTGATTTTAAAGTGAAAAATACACCATTAATTATAGCTTTATCATTTGGTATAATAGGTACTTTAGTATTTGGTTTTGGAATGTCTTTAATATTAGAATTTAAAAATTATATATTTGGTATAATAGTATCAATTATAGGTATGATATTAATAGCTTTAGCATATCCTATTTATAGTATTTTATTAAAGAAATTAAAAAATAAATATAAAGATAAAATATTAGAATTATCTAATGAATTGATAAACGAATAAAAAATGCTTCATCTTAGGATGAGGCATTTTCTTTTGGTTTATCAAGCTTTTTCATTATAAAATCTGATGATACTATTAATCCAATAACAGATAATATCATTCCTATTATTGTAAATATAGTTATTCTTTCACTTAAGAATAAAAATGAGAATAAAGTAGATATTAATGGAGATAAATATAAGTAGATGTTTGTTGATACAGCAGATATTCTTTCACATGAATAATTCCAAAATAAGAATGCGATAGTTGATGCGAATAAAGCAAGAAATAGTATAGCAAATACTACCCTATAGTCAGTAAATGCCTGAAAATTAAAATCAGATTTAGTTATAAAAAATAAAGGTATTAGGAATATGAATCCATATTCCATTATATGTCTTGTTGTTGCAGTACCTGAATATCCTAAATCCTGTATTTTCTTTAGGAATACACAATATATTCCCCAAGATATCATTGCAAGTAATGCAAGTATATCTCCTAAGGGATTTAGCTTTAATTCAAATACACCATTTAGTGTTATTAAGATAATACCTGATATTGCGATAATGAATCCTAAAATAAAATTCCATGTTATTTTAGGTGTTCTAAATACAATAAATGATGATATTAAAGTGATCATAGGAACTATTCCTGCAATAATACCTACATTAGTTGATGATGTATATATCAATGCTATATTTTGTAAAAAGAAGTATAAAGTAATACCTGATATACCTGCCCCTAAGAAATATAATTCGTCTTTTATTCTTTTTGGTTTATGTATTTTTGGATATATTAAGAATAAGCATATTATAGATATAAAAAAGCGATATATAAGTATTGTTGTTGGTGAAAATGATTCTAATAGAAATTTTGTAACTACAAATGTAGATGACCAAATAACAACTGTTATTAATGCTAGTGTATGTGGTAGTGCTTTTTTCATAATATAACCTCGATAGTACTATTTTAGCAAAAGTAAGATATAAATTAAATATATATTTATATGTATACATATAAAAATTCTTATATAAATATTTTTTTAATTAGTGGTTGAAATTTGTAATCATTTGGAATATAATTATAAAATGCCTATAATGGCTAATTAATCATAAGATTTTTAGTTATATCTATAGATATAGCTTTATATAAATTCGTGGACATCCATAAATAAAGGTTTATAAACACCCTTTTAACTCTTTGAGTTAAGAAGTCTTATGACAGTTTAAAAAAAACGAAAGGATATTGTATATTAGAGTATACAAAGGTAAAGAACTTATGGCAAACGTAGGTTACAGAGTCGAAGATTTTGGTAAAAAGTCAAAAAGACGTAATTACTCAAAAATCAGAAGTAGAGTAGATGTACCTGATCTAATCGAAATTCAGACTAAGTCATTTCAGGAATTCGTTGATTCAGGACTTGAAAAATTATTAGAAGACATCTCTCCTATTTCATCAACAAATCAAGATTTAAAGCTTTATTTTGGTGCATGTCATTTCGAAGATCCAAAGTATTCTGTTGTTGAATCAAGATTAAGAAGAACAAATTATTCTAGACCATTAAAGGTTATGGTTCGTCTTGAAAATGCACAAACAGGTACAAGTGTGGAAAATGAATTATTTATGGGTGATATCCCTTTCATGACTCCAGTTGGTACATTCATTATCAATGGTGCTGAACGTGTTATCATTTCACAGATTATCCGTTCTGCAGGTGTTTATTATTCAAAAGACATCGATAAGAAGACAGGAGATACAAAGTTCTCTGCACAAATATTCCCAACACGTGGTGCTTGGTTAGAATATGAAGCAGGTTCAAGAAATATTTTCTATGGTAAGCTTGACCGTTCTAAGAAGGTTCCTCTTACAACTATGTTAAGAGCATTCGGTTTAAGCTCTAATGAAGAAATTGAAGAATTATTCGGTACTAAGGATTTCTTTAAGGATACTTATGAAAAGGAAACTTCATTAGCTAAGGGCCAAGAAATTAATAGTGAATATGGTGCAACAGAATTATATTCTAAATTACGTCAAGGTGAAGCAGCTCCAGTTGAAGGTTCAAGAATTGGTATTGCTGATAAGCTATTCAATGGCGAAAAATATGATTTACAAGAAGTTGGTCGTTTCAAGTTCAATGTAAAGCTTGATGTTTTACAAAGAGCAAAGGGTTTAATCTTATCACGTGATGTTATCGCATGCGATGATGTTTTCGATGATGAAACAGGTGAAATCTTATTTGAAAAGGGTCAAGTTATTGCATCTAAGGGAGAAAGAGTTGAAGGAGACGTTTTAGAAACTTTAAAGAAGGCAAGAAGCGGATTCCGTTATCAAGTTAATTGCAATAACATATTTGATTCTGATATTTATGATACTCCAGATTCAACTTCACGTTCTAAAGATCCATATCAAGAAATTTTATATGTTGATGTAGTTAACGGTGACGATGTTAAGGAAGTTAAGATCGTTGGTAATGACCAAAGAGAAACTGCATTACATATTACATTATCAGATATTTTTGCATCTATTTCATATTTCATTAATTTATATCAGGGTGCTGGTAATATTGATGATATCGATAACTTAGGAAATAGACGTTTAAGATTAATTGGCGAATTATTAAGAAACCAATTCAGAGTAGGATTCGGTAAGCTTAAGAAGAATATTAAGGATAGAATGTCTTTAACTGAAACAGAAAAGGCAACTCCATCTAACCTTATTAATATTAAGCCTTTAACATCTACATTAAAGGAATTCTTTGGTTCATCTCAATTATCACAATTCATGGACCAAATTAACCCACTTGCTGAAATTACTCAAAAGAGAAGAATTTCTGCGCTAGGTAGTGGTGGTATCCAAAGAGACCGTGCTGGTACAGAAGTACGTGACGTTCATAACTCACACTATGGACGTATGTGCCCAATTGAAACACCAGAAGGTCCATCAGTAGGTTTAATTACATCACTTGCATCTTATGCTAAGATTGATAAGTATGGATTCATTGAAGCTCCATATTTCAAGGCATATAAGGATGAAAATGGTGAAACATATTTCAAGTCAAAAGAGGTTACTGATTTTGATGATAAGAAGAATGAATATGTTACTAATTTAGCAATGGATGATGCTGAAATCGAATACTTAACAGCATTCGATGAAGATGGCAAGGTTATTGCAGCTGCATC
>CACZRY010000061.1 GCA_902783745.1 uncultured Erysipelotrichaceae bacterium | reverse complement strand
TTTAACGCATTTGATTCTTTCGCAATTCAAATGGCATATGAAGCATCATGTGATATGAGAAAGAAGAAATTCTATAGAGTAATAAGAGAAGGTAATTATACTTCATTCCCAGGATTCTTTGGATTCTTAATGAGAAATTGTTATACACTTCCTTTAGCATCTAATCCTAAGGTTTTAAAGGAATTTGTTAAATCAACAAATGAAATATTAAAGCGTGGAGATTTAGTTTTAGTATATCCAGAACAATCAATGTGGTGGAATTATAGAAAGCCAAAGCCTTTAAAGAAGGGAGCTTTCCAATTCGCAGTTAATAATAATGTACCTGTAGTACCATGCTTTATAACTATGGAAGATTCTGATATTGTAGGTCCTGATGGATTTAATATCCAAGAATATACAATTCATATTATGAAGCCAATATATCCAGATCCATTAAAGAGTAAGACAGAAAACATAGATTCTATGATGGATAAGAACTTCCAAATGTGGAAGCGTCAATATGAAGCTTCATATGGAAGAAAGCTTGAATATATTACTGCAAGATAATAAAATTTATGGTGTCAAGAAAAAATGCTTGACACCTTATTTTTATGTGATATAATGAATGTGTTATTTTGAAAAAGAAAAGGAGTGTATTATATATGGTTAAAATTAGATTACAAAGATTTGGTGCACACAAGGCTCCAAAGTATCGTATTGTTGCTGCTGATTCACGTTCTCCACGTGATGGTAAGTTCTTAGAGATTTTAGGAACATATGAACCAAAGGCAAACCCTGCTAAGGTTACAGTAGATGCTGAAAAGGTTAACGCTTGGTTAGCTAAGGGTGCTCAACCTACAGTTACAGTTAAGAATATCTTAGAAGCTGAAAAAGTTATCACTAAGTAGGAGGTCTACTAATGATAAATTTTGAAGAGTTAATTAAAGCTTTAATTCTTCCTTTAGTAGCTTATCCTAATGATGTTACAATTACAATCGATGATTCAAACCCAGAAGATATCGCATGTACTGTATTATTAAACAAGGACGATGTTGGTAGAGTTATTGGTAAGGGTGGCATGATTGCAAAGGCAATTAGAACTATTCTATATGCTGGTGCTTCTAAGGAAGGCAAGAAAATTCATTTAGACATTAATAGTAAGTAAAAAAGAGTCACTGACTCTTTTTTTCTTTTAATAATAATAAAAAAATTATATAATATTAATATATTTAATATGAGGTGCTTATATGAAATATTATAAATGTGGCCAAATACTTAAAACTCATGGTATTAAAGGCGATTTAAAGATAAAAGAAGAAACTGATTTTAATAGATTTAGTAAAGGTAATACCCTATATATCCTTTATAATGATGAATATGTTAAGGTTATAGTTAATAACGTTAAAGAATTCCAAAATGGATTACTTGTTTCATTTAAGGATATGCTAGATATTAATCTAGTTGAAAAATTCCATGGATGTAATATCTATGTTTCTGAAGAGGATAGAGGCGAATTAGAATCCGGTTTTTATTATAATGAAATAATAGGACTTCCTATTTATAATGAAAATAATGAATTAAGAGGAAAGGTTATTAATATAATAGAATATCCTCACGCTAAATACTTAGAAGTAGAATCTAATGGTAAGACTTCATTAATTCCTTTTATTGATGAATTTATATTAGATGTATATGAGGATAAAATTATAATTAAAGAAATTGAGGGATTATTGTGAAAATAAAAATATTAACCTTATTCCCTAATATGTTTAATGAATTTATTGGTGAATCAATAATTAAGCGTGCAAAGGATAAGGGAATAGTTGAATTTGAAATAATTGATTTTAGATTATGGAGTAATGATAAGCATCATCATGTAGATGATACACCATGTAGTGGTGGTGCAGGTATGGTTTTAAGACCAGATATCTTAATACCTGCAATTAAAGACAATTCTTGCTCTAATACATATAAAATATTAATGACTCCTCAAGGAAGATTATATAAGCAAAATATTGCAGAAGAATTAAGTAAAAAAGATGAAATAATGATTATATGTGGTCATTATGAAGGATTCGATGAAAGAATAAGAGATTATGTAGATGATGAAATATCTATAGGTGATTATGTACTTACAGGTGGTGAGCTTGCATCTATGGTATTATCTGATTCTATTATTAGATTACTTAATGATGCAATAAAAAAAGAAAGTCATGAAGATGATTCATTTCAAAATGGATTACTTGAATATCCACAATATACACGTCCTATAGAATATGATGGTAAAGTGGTACCTAGTGTATTATTAAATGGAAATCATAAGGATATTAGAAGATGGAGATTAAAAGAATCATTAAGAAAAACATTAAAAAGAAGACCAGATCTTTTAACTAATAGAAAATATACAAAAGAAGAGTTGGAATTATTAGATGAAATAAAGGAGGAAGAAGATGGAGAAAAGTAGTGGAATATTACTAGCAATATCATCACTTCCTAATAAGTATGGTATTGGTTCTTTTGGGGATGATGCAAAGAGATTTGTTGATTTCTTAAAGAAAAGCAAAATTAAATATTGGCAAATATTACCATTAGGTCCTACATCTATTGGAGATTCTCCATACCAAAGCTATTCATCTTACGCAATAAATCCATATTTTATTGATCTAGATTGGTTAGTATCGCAAGGACTTCTTACAAATGATGATTTAAAAGATTATATTCATGATACAAAATATGTAGATTATGGATATATATTTAATACAAGATTTAATATATTGCAAAAAGCGTATAATTCCCATGATAAATATCAAATTGAATTTGATAAATTTAAAGAAGAAAATAAAGAATGGTTAGATGGATATGCAGTATTCATGATGCTACACCGTGAACATGAGAATAAAGGATTAGAGGATTGGTACCCTGATTTTAAATTCAAAGTAGGACACGCGATGGATTGGGCATTAAATGAATATAAGGATGAGGTGGATTATTTTAAATTTATCCAGTATCTAGCATATAAAGAATATTTTATTCTAAAGGATTACGCAAACAAGAATGGAATTAAAATTATAGGTGATATTCCATTCTATTGTGCATATGATTCACATGACTTATATGACAATAGAGAAATGTTTCAATTAAACCCTGACTTAACACCTAAGAATGTCGCTGGCTGCCCACCTGATTTTTTTAGCGAAAATGGACAGTTATGGGGAAATCCATGTTATGACTTTGAAAAACAAAAATTAGACAAATTTAAGTGGTATAAGGCAAGAATTAATCATCAGCTAAAGCTATATGATGTATTAAGAATAGATCATTTTAGAGCTTTTGCAGGATATTATGAAATACCATATGGTATGAAAAACGCAAAAATAGGTAGATGGGCTAAGGGTCCTGGATATGAATTATTTAAAGGAATTGATTCATCACGTATTATTGCAGAAAACTTAGGCTTTATAACACCAGATGTTAAAAGATTATTAACTAAGACTAAATTCTTAGGTATTAATGTATTCCAATTTGAATTAGGAGATGGAATACATTCACCAATTAAAAAAGAAAGCTATAGTAATAGCGTATTATATAGTGGTACTCATGATAATGAGTGTTTATATTCATTTTATATAAATAGTGAAGCAAAATATAAAAAGCTTATAGATAAGCTATGTAATATTAGTGTATTAGATAATCCTAATTTTAAGATTATAGAATACTTATTTAAAAAGGATTCTCCTTTAGTAATAATTCCTATGCAGGATTATTTATCAAAGGATTTATCATCTCGTATGAATACTCCATCAACTCCATTTGGTAATTGGTGTTATAGAGTATCAAAAGAAGAATTAAATAACGAGCTTTCAAAATGTATTAGAAATTTAATTACAAGGTGTAATCGTTAATGCATACTTATATTATTGAAGCAGATGATATTGCTGCGCTAAATTTAAAAATTGAAGAGATTAAATCAAAGATACCGGATTGTGATTTCTCGCAATATGATATGGATGATGATGACATTTATGAGGTAATAGATGAGCTTAAGACTGTATCTATGTTTGATAATACAAAGGTTGTATTAGCTAAAAATGGAGAAGGTCTTTTTAAGGCAACAGGAGATCAAGCATTTGAGCTTCAAAAGACCTTAGTTGATACATCAACAGAAAATGTATTAATTGTTGCGATAACAAGAGATTATGTAGGTAATGAGCTTTTTAATAAGATTAAAAGATTTTCTACTAATATAAATCTACAAATTAAAAATATTCCATTAGATGAATTTGCAAAAAAAGAATTTGAAAATGAAAATTTTAATGTGTTAGATGATACTATTAATATGTTAATACAATATTCAGGAGATATGAGTAGCTTAAGATGTAATATTGATTTATTAAAGTGTTATAAATGGGATAGTAAATCTGTTACAAAAGAAGATATAGAATTTATGATAACTCGTCCATTAGATGATAATGTTTATGATATTATAAATGCATTTATATCTCGTGATAAAAAAAGAGTATTTATGCTATATAATGATTTAAAAACATTAAATATTAAACCACCATTTTTAATTTCATTATTAATTAATAAAATGATAGAAATGTATAATGTTTATATACTTGCAAAAGCAAGAACAAGCCAAGATGAGATTGCAAGAATATTTAATGTTAAATCAGGAAGAGCTTATTATATGATTAAAAATGTTAATAAGGTATCTTTAAATGAAATTAAGAATAATCTAGATGAATTAATTAATCTAGATTATAGAATAAAATCAGGCAAAATTGATGAATCTATAGGCTTAGAGCTATTCTTATTAAAGTAGTAGAAGAATAAATAAAAAAAGCACCGAGAGGTGCCTTTTTTATTTTAAAAGATCTTTTAAATTATAATTACTTTAATTCGTTAACTTTGTTAGCTAATTCTGACTTATGTCTAGCAACATAGTTCTTATGAACGATGCCCTTAGCTTGTGCCTTGTCTAACTTCTTATAAGCTAAATTTAATGCAACAGTAGCCTTTTCCTTATCGTTTGCTAAAACTGCTTGATTAACTGCCTTCATTGCTGTCTTAAGTGAAGACTTGAAGCTTTGGTTTTGAAGTCTAGCTTTTTCATTAGTGCGAACACGCTTGATCTGCTGTTTAATGTTTGCCATGATTTCACCTCCGTTATACACGCAATTTGAATTATAACAAATTAAAGTTATTAAATCAAGAAAATTTTTGAAATTAGTAGTTAATTAAAATCGCTTTTATGAGATAATAAGAGAAAAGAGGTAATTTTATGGCAGATATTATAATTTCTAAATTAGCTAATGAGTGTAAAAATGATGTATTGAATTATGCAATATCTTTGGCAAATGATTTTGATAGAATCGTTATTGATATAGATATTACAACAGGTATTGTGTTTTTAAAAAACAATATAGAAATACATATTGCAAAAGGTAGAAGTATTACTGCATCATCTAATATAGATGATTTTAAATTTAATAATGAATCTAAATTAAATTTAGTTACAAGACCTACATGGGAGGATTGTAGCTATGATGGTGCACCTTCAATGTTTTTCTTTTATGGTAAAGATTTAACAAATGTTAAATTTACAGGCGAAGGTATAATTGATGGTAATGAAGAAATATTTTATGGTAGAGTAACAAAAGATCATATTGAAGGTAAGTTTTATCCAAGAGTACCTATGATTTATTTGATTAATTCATCTAATATATTATTACAAGATATTACATTAACTAGAAGTGCGTTTTGGACCATACATTTAGTAGGAGATAGAAATGTAGTAGTAGATAATGTAAAAATTTTAAATTCTCGTATTTTTGCAAACTGTGATGGTATAGATATTGATTCATGTAATAATGTTACAGTTAAAAATTGTAATATTATTGCCGCTGATGATTGTATTGTATTAAAGAGTACTAAAGAAGGTATGAAATATGGAGATTGTCATAATATTAGAGGATTTAATAATGTATTAGCATCTACATCAGCTGCAATAAAAATTGGTAGTGAAACAGAAAGTAATTTCTATGATATTAAATTCTATGACAATAGAATATATGATTCTAATAGAGGTATATCTTTCCAATTAAGAGATAAAGGATTGATATATGATGTTACATTCAAGAATATATCTATAGAAACACATCATTTCTCACCATTAGAATGGTGGGGTAAGGCAGAGCCTATATTTATATCTTGTAATAGAAGATATAAGAATAGCTTACTTGGAAATATAAGAGATATTAAATTTAGTAATATAACAATTAATTCAGAAAATTCTATATATCTATATGGAGATATAAAGAATGTTATATTTAAAAATGTATCAATGAGATTTAATAGAAAAACTGATTATGATTTAAAGCTACATGATATTAGACCATCAGAAGAATTTAATGGTCCTTTTGAATCCCCATTAAATTTAATAACAATAGATTCTGCATCTGATATTACATTTAAATATTTTAATTATTTAATTGAAGATAATATTAAAGATGAAGTAGATGAATTATATAGTATTAAAGGTAATAATATAGTAATAAATAACAAAAGCTTTTAAATATTTTATTTATAATAAAATAATTGTTAAATAAATATGTTAAATATGTTATAATTTATATAGTTTTTTGGAGGTTTTATTATGACTTTACCTAATAAGCTTACAATGCTTAGAATTATATTAATTCCAGTAATGGTTATAATCTATTATATTCCATTCTTTTCTAATACTTATGTATTTAAGTTAAATGATGGAATTGGTTTCTTTTACGGATTAAGTCTATCATCATTAATAATGTTTGTTATATTTGCGTTAGCATCAATTACAGATTTTTTTGATGGTGCAATCGCAAGAAAATATAATTTAATTACATCATTTGGTAAGTTTGCAGACCCACTTGCAGATAAGATGTTAGTTTTTACTGCAATGACTTTATTAATGCTTGATGTATTACCTTATGGTGATTGGTATCAATATATAATGCCTGCGTTTGCGTTTATAATAATGCTTATCCGTGAATTTATGGTATCAGGTATTAGAATGGTTGTTGCGTTAAAAGGAGAAGCTGTTGCGGCAGGATGGATGGGCAAGTGGAAAACATTTGTTACAATGATTGCAATAATTGTTTTATTCTTTATGCATATTCATATTGTTATTGCAATAATTGGTATGGTACTTATGTATATTGCTTGCCTATTAACAATAACATCTGGAATTCAGTATTTTTATAATGCTAGAAAAATTATTTTAGAATCAATTTAAAAAAAATTGGAAAATGTTTAGACATTTCTATCTATTATTTAATATGGAGGTGTATTTATGGCAGATAATGATGCTAAAAAGGAAGCATTAAATAATGCGTTAAAACAAATTGAAAAAGAATTCGGTAAGGGTTCAGTAATGAGAATGGGAGATAGAGAAGTACAAAAGGTAGATGTTATCCCATCTGGTTCTATATCATTAGATAAGGCTTTAGGGGTAGGTGGTTATCCTAAGGGAAGAATAATTGAAATCTATGGACCTGAATCATCAGGTAAAACTACTTTCGCACTACATGCAATTGCAAATGCACAAAAAGCAGGTGGATTTGCTGCATTTATTGATGCAGAGCATGCCTTAGATCCTGTTTATGCTAAGAATTTAGGGGTTGATGTTGAGAATTTAATTTTATCTCAACCTGATTCAGGAGAACAAGCTTTAGAGATTGCAGAAGCATTAATTAAGTCTGGTTCTGTTGATGTAATTGTTATTGACTCAGTTGCTGCCTTAGTTCCTGAGGCTGAATTAAATGGAGATATGGGTGATAACCATGTTGGACTTCAGGCAAGATTAATGAGCCAAGCTATGAGAAAGATGGCTGGTTTAATTTCTAAGACTAATTGTGTTGCAATATTCATTAACCAAATAAGAGAAAAAGTTGGTGTATTATTTGGTAATCCTGAAACAACAACAGGTGGTCGTGCATTAAAGTTCTTCGCATCTGTAAGATTAGAAATTAGAAGAAGCGATGCGTTAAAGGATGGTACTGAAATTATTGGTAATAGAACTAATATTAAGGTAGTTAAGAATAAGGTTGCACCACCATTTAAGACAGCAGCAGTAGATATTATTTATGGAGAAGGTATATCAAAATTAGGTGAAATCATTGATATGGCTTCTGAGGCTGATATTATCCATAAGCAAGGTGCATGGTATTCTTATAATGGAGAAAAGATTGGTCAGGGTAGAGAAAATGCTAAATTATATTTAGAAGCTCATCCTGAAATATCTGATGAAATAGAAGCAAAGGTAAGAGCACTATAATTATTAGGCAGTTTAGTTTAATCTAAACTGCTTTTTATATAGTTTTTCATTGACTTTAAAAATTTATTAAGTTATAATAATTTTCGTATACACTTGGTATGGAGTAATACTCAAGAGGCTCAAGAGGCTTCCCTGCTAAGGAAGTAGACCGGGTTACTGGTGCGAGGGTTCGAATCCCT
>CACZRY010000060.1 GCA_902783745.1 uncultured Erysipelotrichaceae bacterium | reverse complement strand
TCTAATGTATAATCATTCATTAATAAATCATTAGACCTAACAAAATCCTCCATAAATACCTTAGGGTTATAATTCTTATCTTTATCTTTAAAATAAAAGCAATGTGAAAAATCACTTCTTAATGAAGTTAAAATTACACAACCTAAATCAACAAGTGAAATATTAGGTTTAACTAATAACACCCTATAAAATCTATCTTTATCTTTGTAATCAAATGTAATTCTTAATTTTTTATATTCCATACTAACCTCCACAATTCTTTATAAGCTATACAAATAGTATAACATATAAATTTTACTAATTTTTATGAAACTATAATGAAAGTTAATATATTAATACTTTATGATGCAAGTCCTTGACTTTAATTTGAATAACAACTAAAATAATCTTAAAGATACATGCAATGTATAAAGGATGTATAAAGGAGATTTTTTATGAATGAATTAAAAGGCGCAGCAATTATAGGTCAATCAGGAGGACCTACATCAGTTATTAACGCAAGTGCTGCAGGTGTTTTTATTGAAGCATTAAATCAACCAAATATCACTAGAGTTTATGGTGCAATGCATGGTATCAAAGGAATTTTAAATGAAGAATTCTATGATATTAACCAAGAAGATATGAAGGAACTTGAATTATTAAAGACTACACCATCATCAACTATAGGCTCTGTAAGATATAAACTTAAAGATGTTAATGTTGATGATACAGATTATAAAAAACTATTAGAAGTATTTAAGAAATATAATATTCGTTATTTCTTCTATAATGGTGGAAATGACTCAATGGATACTTGTAACAAGATTTCTAAATTCTTTAAGAATAATGATTATAAGTGCTTCTGTATGGGTGTTCCTAAAACAATTGACAATGATTTAGCAGTAACAGATCATTGCCCTGGTTATGCTTCTGCAGCAAAATATGTTGCAACATCAATGATGGAAATCAAATGTGATGCAACAGTATACGATACACCAATCGTATGTGTTGTTGAAGTAATGGGTAGAAATGCAGGCTGGTTAACAGCTGCAGCATCATTAGCATCATATAAGGGAATGGGACCTGATTTAATCTATTTACCAGAAATTCCATTTGACTTAGATAAATTCTTTAGTGATGTTAAAAAGAAATACGAAGAAAATAACGGCAAGGTTTTAATTGCTGTATCTGAAGGTGTAAAAACTAAGGATGGTAAGTATGTACCAGAGCTTGTATCAGATAACATTAGTGCTGATGCATTCGGTCATAAACAACTAGGTGGTACTGCACAGGTATTAGCTGAGCAATTAAAAGAAAAGCTTGGAGTTAAAGTTAGAGCAATTGAATTCTCACTTCTTCAAAGATGTGCACAACATCTTGCATCTAAAGTAGATGTTGAAGAAGCATTTATGGCAGGAAGTGAAGCTGTTAAAGCTGCAGTTTCTGGTGTTACAGATTATATGATTGGATTTAAGAGAGTTATTAAAGATGGTAAATATTCATGTGAATACATCAAAGTACCTCTTCAAGAAGTTGCAAACGCTGAAAAAACTGTACCACTTGAATGGATTACAAAAGATGGTACAGGATTAACTAAGGATTTCATTGATTATGCACTTCCATTAATCCAAGGCGATGAAAAAGCTCCATTAGAAGATGGACTTCCAAGATTCGCTAAATTAAAAAAAGTATTAGTTAACAAATTATAATATACTATCTTTCTTTTTGAAAGGGAGGAGCTTATGCTTCTCCCTTTCCTATTTTAAAAAAGGGGCTGTGAAACTCTACTTTTTAAAAGTTAGTTTTTTTCACAGTCCCATTCTTTCTTTATTTATTTAATGCTAAATATTCTACAACAGAATGTGCAGCAACATTTCCTTCACCAACCGCTTTTGCATATTGATAAGGTCTTCCTGTACAATCTCCTGCCGCAAATAAGCCTTTCATATTTGTTTCCATCTTTCTTGTAACCTTAATATGATTATCTAATTCTTCTATTCCAGGTACTAATACAGATGGTGAATAAGAAGACTTAAGAATAAATATACCATTTACCTTTATTTCTTCACCCTTCTTAGTTATAACAGTTTTTTGTTTTAAACCTGGCTTGATTTCTTGCATCTTATCATCCATAAAAATAACATTACTATTACTTACATTTGAATCCTTATAATTACAGAAGAAATATACTTTAGAAGCTAAAGACGCTAAATAAGAAACCTCATGATCATATTCTTTTGATTCACTATATACTGCAATTTCTTTATCTTTATATAAGAAACCATCACATGTAGCACAATAAGAAACACCACTACCTACTGCTTCTACCTCACCTTTTATTGGTTTATTAATTAATACACCAGTAGTAAGAATAACAGTTTTAGCTTCAATCGCATCATCATTACCACATAAGATAGAATATTTATCATCACCCTTATAAACACCTGTTACCATTTTATTAGTGATTTCAATTCCCATTTCTTTTATTTGTTTTTTAAATACATCACGCATTTCTTCACCACTAACTCCAATTAAGCCAGGGTAATTTCTTATTTTTTCAGCTTTATTAATTTTAAATGATAAATTATCACTACCAAACCAAATAAAGTTTTTATTTAATTGTTTTAAAGTTAATGCGGCAGATATACCTGCAGCACCTGTTCCTATAATTGCAACATCATACATATTTATTTACCTCTTTTCTTTTCACTTACTTACCTATTTACAAATTAGATTGTATACAATTTAATTATATACTACTTTTATCTTTTGTCAATATTATAAATCAACATATATTTTAACATTATATTATTCTTAAATGAAGATTGAAATAAAAGTGTCCCACATTGTGGGACATTTCAAAAGGAGAGGGGGTCTTTCTATTATAAATAACTTCAATAAGTTATTAAACGCTTTTTATCTTTCTAATAAGAATATTTCAATTGATCTTGCGATAAACCAAGCAACGCCTCTTTCATTATTACCATCAAGCCTGTTCCTTATTTCTTCTGTTTGGAAGAACTTAATAAACACTTGAAGTAAAAATGAAATACCAACATGATTATAGCCTATATCATCATAATAATTCCAAATCTTTTGAACTTCATTTTTTACTTTAGCTGAGGTAGTCTTTTCACCTTTTTTAGCTAAATCCATAATATTTAAAGTTATAGAAGATAAATTTTTAGAATCATCTACAATGTTATTAAAATATGATGTTAATGCTTGAATCATGAATTCTTTACTAGAATTATCAATATCTAAATCTAATATACCTTCTTTTATAGAATCAAATCTAGTTATCTTTTCTTTATTAACCTTATATACAATATCATCTACTTTTTTTATTAAGGTTAAGGCTTTTGAATCATCAGGTGAAATAGTTCCACTTAATTCTTTTAATTCTAATAAATATTTATCAGAATTAATATCATCATCCTCACTAAATTGATATTTATATATATTTAAATCTTCTATTTTATGGTATTCAGATTTAACTGTTTTAATTACTTCTTTCATTATAGATTGTATTTCATTACTATCTATTTTTTTATCAAAGTAATTAATTCTTGTTGTAGAATAAAGCTTTGCTTCTTCTATCTTTTGTTCTAAGCTTTTTATTGCCTTATCAAGCTCTTTTTGACGTTCTATTGGAGTTTTAGATAAAATCTTAATTACATCAGGTCTTCTTAATCCTAAAGACTGATATATTTTAATTTGCCATAAAACTTCCATGTCATCATCAGTGAGGGTCCATTCAGTGTTTTTATCATTATCTTTATTCACTTCAGCTTGTCGAAATTTCAAAGGAGGGTCTTTGAAGTAACGCTGAATGGTTGATTTAGTTAGGCCGGTTCTCAATACTGCTTGTCGCAATGTATACGCCACATTTCCACCTCACAATTCATATAATACACTGGCCCATATGGGCCATCAAGTATTATTTTAAAATTTTTTATAATTTTTTTCAAGTGCAAGAAAAGGACCCAAAAGGGTCCTTATTAGATATTCTTTTTACAATTACATTTTTCTTCTTTATCAAGTTCTTTTTTTGCTTTATTTAAAGCTCTATTAAGACCTTTTTTAGAAGAACAGCATCCGCATTCTCCTGTTGGTTTATTAGTAACTTTTTTATAAATAAATAAACCAATAACTATTGCAACAACAAGTAATACTGATGAAAGTATTATTATATCTATTGTTTTCATTAATTATTTAAAGTTCCTTTTGCATCTCTATATTTATTAAAGAAATGTATTCCTATTCCTAAACCAACAAATAATAAAGCAAATACAAATGCTGGCCATATGAATCTTAATGATAAGAATATAACTGCAGATGCAATATATGAAACTATTAACCAGAATGCGATTGTTGTTAAGAATCTCTTCTTTCCAAGCTCACTTCTTGCAGTAGCAACTGCAGCAAAGCATGGAATAGTTGTCATATTGAATACGATGAATGCGATTAATGCTTGCCATCCACCACTATTCTTAATATTTGTATTTTCAATCATACGTACTGATGCATCAATACCTTCTTCATCATTACTTATAACTGTTAATTCAACAAATTCATCAACATTTGCAGGAATATCTTCGCTACATTGAGCAAGTACTGCGAATGTTGCAATAACATTTTCTTTTGCAATTAAACCTGTTATTGCAGATACACCAAATACCCAACCATTATCATTTAGATTCTTACCAAATCCTAATGGAGTAAATATTGGTTGTACAAGCTTACCAATACCTGCAAGTATTGAATCCCCTGTATCTTTATAATTTGGATCACTTACGATTTCAACATATGCTAAATAAGCATTATTATATATTTCATCAGCAACAAGGTTTAATTCTTCTAATCTATCTTCATTTGTAGTATCACCAGAATCAAGTTCTTCTTCTAATGAACCAATTTCATTAAAGAATGCTTCATAGCCACCTTCTTCTGCAAATCCTAAATCATCAGTATCTAATTCTTCAAGCTTAGCTACAAATGCTTCATCTTCTAGCATTTCATCATAAGTTTCAGAAACTACATCATTTGGATTAACTTGTTCAATATATTTCCAATCAAATGTAAATGATTGTAAGAACCAAATTACAACTGTTGAAACTAAAATAATAGTAAATGCTTTTTTAATATAATGCTTAAGCTTATCCCATAAATGAAGCATTAAAGCTTTAAACTGAGGTAAATGATAAGATGGTAATTCCATAATGAATGGAGCTAAAGGTCCACGCATTGTTGTATGTCTTAAAATTAATGCTGTAATTATTGCAATTAAAACACCAATAATATACATACTTAAAGTAATTAACCAAACATGATTAAATCCAAATGCTTGACAAATACCACCAGCTATTGCAGTAAGAATTGGAAGCTTTGCGCCACATGAGAAGAATGGAATAACACGAATAGTTGTTGTTCTTTCTCTTTCTTCTGCTAAAGTTCTTGTATTAATCATTGCAGGTACACTACAACCAAATCCCATAATCATTGGCATGAATGCTCTACCTGTTAGACCAAATCTTCTAAATATCTTATCTAAGATGAATGCAACTCTTGCCATATATCCTGAATCTTCTAGAATTGAGAAGAATAAGAATAATAATAGAATTTGTGGCACAAATGATAATACTGCAAAAATACCAGATAATATACCATCACAAACCAAACCAATTGCCCAAGGTGATGCGCCAAGTGTTTCAAACCACCCCTTAATTAAATCACCTAACCAAGCTGTTATACAATCTAAGAAATTAAATATTATTACACCTGGTGAATTAATACCAGCATCAGTCCATAATAATCCTTCAAACATTGTACCTTCAAATGATATACTACCATTTGTTGGAATCCAGAATAAATTCTCTGCAAAAGTTAATCTAAATATACAATAAAGAATAACTAAGAAAATAGGAATACCAAGCCATTTATTAGTTAATACTCTATCTATCTTATCTGATAAAGATAATTTATCCTTGATTGATTTTTCTTTTTGTTCTTTAACCTTACTATAATGCTTTGATATATATTGATATCTATCATCAGCAACTACAGCTTCTAAATCATCTTCAAAAACCTCATTAGTATAGGTTTTCTTAAATTCATCTACAATCTTAACTAATTGTGGATGATCTGATGTTTCAATCTCATCATTTTCAACAAGCTTTATTGCATGAAATAATGGATGTTTAACCTCTAATCCAACAAATGCTGCTTTAACATCATTAATTAAGTGCTTTAATGTAGAATTTTCTAAAACAGTCTTACCAACTCTTGTCTTTAAGCTTTCGTTATACGCTTTTGTCATTAAAACATCAATATTAGTCCCCTTTTGTGCAGATATAGCAACAACAGGAACTCCTATTTCTTTTTCTAATTCTTCAACATTAATCTTATCGCCATTTTTTTCAATTACATCAATCATATTTAATGCAATAACAACAGGAACATCCATTTCAATTAACTGAGTTGTTAAATATAAATTACGTTCTAGGTTTGTTGCATCTATAATATTAATTACACAATCAGGATTTTCATCTAAAATATAATTTCTTGAAATAACTTCTTCTGGTGTATATGGTGATAAAGAATAAATACCAGGT
>CACZRY010000059.1 GCA_902783745.1 uncultured Erysipelotrichaceae bacterium | reverse complement strand
TTGTTTAATATTATAAAATTATTATCACATCTTTTAATATGCAATATATCATTAATCTTAGATTCATGTGTAAAATGAATTTCAAATTCATTAATATTATTATATTCATCTAAGGTTAATGAATCTGCTAAAAATCTAACATATTCTACATTATTAGTATGCTTTGAAAAATCTATATTAGATGATGATACCATAACAATTCTTTTAGTATCATATAATCTATTTAAATCTAGCCTCATAAAATTAATATCTGATTCTTGACCTAATGAAATATTACTAAAATCTAATGATTGTAGTCTTACAATTCTTCTTGTATTGATATCTAAAAGACAAGCTTCAGTTTTTGCTTTAATTAATATGTTATTAGATTCATCAAATACATTAGATTCTATATTCATTATTGCTTTAGATATTTTAGATATATGTGATTCTATTTTATAAGTAGATTGCCATATTGGATGCTTTGATATAACAACCTTATTTTTAGTAAAAACCCACATATATCCTAAAGGCTTTATTGATAATGAATCAAGCTTATAACTTCCAAGCATTGATGTAATTGAATCTTCAATTACATCAAATGCTGAAATAATATTTAATTTAGCTTCTGAATCACATTCGCTAGCCTTAATAACTCCGCTATTCATTAAAACTTCCTTCTTTCAATTAAATATTCATGAAGTAATTCTAAAACCTTATTAAAGTCTGTTTCTTTATTACATAAATCTTTAACTTTAGAAGCTCCAGGAAGACCTTTTATGTAATAAGAAACATGAGTTCTCATTTCTAATGTTGCAAGATGAATACCTTTGATTTCTTTTAATAAATTATAATGCTTAATAATCATTTGATATACTTCTTCTGGTGTTGGTTTTGAAGGAATTATTCCATTTTCTAGATAAGAAACTGTATCTCTAAAAATCCATGGATTTCCTAACGCAGCACGTGCTATTGCGACTGCATCACATCCAGTTTCATCAAGCATTCTTTTAGCATCATATGGACTTCTTATATCTCCATTACCAATAACTGGAATTTTAACACTTTCCTTAAGCATTTTAATATAATGCCAATCTGCTTCTCCAGAATAAAACATACTTCTTGTTCTTGCATGTAATGTTATAGCAGATGCACCTGCATCTTCAATAGCCTTACCAACCTCTAAAAAGTTAATATTTTCCATATCAAAGCCCAATCTAATTTTTACAGTTACAGGCTTTTTAACATTATCAACTATTGCTTTAACTAAAGTATAAACATATTTAGGATCTTTTAATAAAAAAGAACCTGCCTGTGCTTTAATAACCTTATTAACAGGGCATCCCATATTAATATCTATAATATCGCAATCTGTTTTAGTATCTAAGAATTTTGAAGCATTAACCATTGAATCTATATCATGACCAAAAAGTTGCATAGAAACTGGATGCTCACCTTCAATAACTCTTGTCATTTCTAATGTTTTTTCATTATTAAAACCAATTGCCTTATCAGATACCATCTCACCAACAACTAATCCACAACCCATTTCATGACATATTTTTCTATAAGCAATATTAGTATCTCCTGCCATAGGAGATAATACTACCTGATTAGGTATTACAATATCTCTAATCTTCCATTCCATCTATTTCACCTAATACTTCCTTTATTTCTTTTATAGGAAGTCCAATAATATTTTCTAATTCCCCACTATAGCTTTCAATTAATCTTTTACCAATTCCTTGAATTGCATATGCACCAGCCTTATCATAAGGCTCATCTGTTTTTAGGTATGATTCTATATCTAAATCACTTAAATTTTTAAATTTAACCTTAGATATTACATAAAAATTATATACATGTTCTTTATAAATTATTGCAACACCTGATACAACCTCTTGTGTTCTACCTGAAAAAAGCTTAAGCATTCTTCTTGCATCATTATGATCCTTAGGCTTACCATAAATAATCCCATCTAATGTTACAATAGTATCAGAACCAATTAATACCTTACCATAATCTTCTTCCTTTTTATAAGAAGCCTTAAGTAAGGCAATTCTTTTCGTATTTTCATATGGAGTAAGATTATCTAATATTTCTTCATTAATATCTGCAGATTTTACTACGAATTTATATCCGTTTTTAGAAAGTATTTCCTTTCTTCTTGGTGAATTACTTTTTAAAACTATTTCCTTCTTCATTTTCTATATACTTCCTAAATTTTTCATCAAATTCTTTTTCACATCTTTTTAAAGAACACACCTGATTGTCTTTCACAAAACAAGATGTTGTTGTTGCATAAACACATAACTCATTATTTTGATTAGTTATATGATATTCAATAGATAATTTAACACCATTATATTTTGTAATATCCATATAAATATATGCAGTATCCTCAAATGTAATAGGCTTAATATATTTTGCAGAAACATCAATTATAGGTGATATAATACCTCTTTCTTCAAATTCCTTATATGGAGTACCTAAATCCTTAAGGAATTCAACTCTTGCTTCTTCTAACCATCTAAAGTAATTAGAATGGTGAATAACCTTCATTTGATCTGTTTCATGATATTGGGCTTTTCTTTTATAAATGTAACTCATAATCTACACATTAAATCAAAAAATAATATTTTATATTATTAATTAATTCCCTTTCTTCTACAAGTAATTATAAAATATATGGTATCTTTTAACAAGAAGATAAAATATTTAATATTTTAGTAAAGTGTTTTTAGTGTCCAAATTAAGATTTAATTTATTGATTTTATATATGTAAATTGTTATAATTTAGTAGTAATTTAGAATGGAGGATAAATATATGGCAGAAAATTTATCAGATCAGGAAAAGGTAAGACGTTCTAAGCTTCAAAATTATAAAGATTTAGGACTTGACCCTTTCGGACAAAAATATGATGTAAATATTAAGGAAGAATCTAGTGTATTAAAAGCTAAGGTTCAATCTTTAGTAGATGAATTTAAAGAAAAGAATAATAATTTAAGTGAGGAAGAATTAAAAGAAAAGCTTCATGAATATGTAGAATCTTTAGGAATTAAAGGTGTTGTTGCAGGACGTATCATGTTCATAAGAAAAATGGGTAAAGCTTCTTTCTTCTCACTTCAAGATAGAGCTGGAAAAATCCAAGTATATATTAGAAAAGATGTTGTTGGTGAAGAACAATATCAATTATTCAAATATGCTGATATAGGTGATATTGTAGGTGTTGAAGGCGAAATGATGCTTACACAAACTGGAGAAATCACATTAAAGGCAACTAAGTATACTCACCTAGTAAAGGCATTACGTCCATTACCAGAAAAGTTCCATGGATTAACTGACGTTGAAGAAAGATATAGAAGACGTTACTTAGATTTAATTATGAATGAAGATTCAAAGCGTGTTGCAATTCTTCGTCCAAGAATCATCCGCGCTATGCAATCTTATTTTGATGGTGAAGGTTTTATTGAAGTTGAAACACCTGTATTACAAAATATCCAAGGTGGTGCTTCTGCAAGACCATTCATTACACATCATAACGCATTAGATGCAAACTTCTATTTAAGAATCGCAACTGAATTACACTTAAAGAGATTACTAGTTGGTGGTCTTGAAAGAGTATATGAAATTGGTAGAATTTTTAGAAACGAAGGAATGGATAGAACTCATAATCCAGAATTCACAACAGTTGAATTATATCAAGCATTTGGTGACCTATCAGATATGATGCATATTTGTGAAGGTGTAATTAGATATGCTGCAAAAACTGTAATTGGTAAAGAAGAATTCAGAAACCCATTTGATGTTGATGGCGAAAAGATTAATATCGCAAAGCCATTTAGAGTTGTTTCTATGTGTGATGTTATAAAAGAACAAACTGGTGTTGATTTTAAGAACAACAATTATACATTCGAAGAAGCTTGCGCTTTAGCTAAAGAACACAATGTTAAGGTTGAACCACACTTCATTTCTGTTGGTCATATCATTAACGCATTCTTTGAAGAATATGGTGAAAAGACATTAATTCAACCTACATTCTTATGTGGACACCCAATTGAAATTTCACCTTTAACTAAAAAAGATCCTAACGATCCTAGATTCGTACAAAGATTTGAATTATTCATTGGTGGACATGAATTCGCAAATGCATATACTGAATTAAATGACCCAATTGATCAAAAGGAAAGATTTGAAGAACAATTAGCTGAAAAAGCTAAGGGTAATGATGAAGCAAATGAAATGGATCAAGATTTCGTTGAAGCTCTAGAATACGGTATGCCACCTGCCGGAGGAATCGGTATTGGTGTAGATAGATTAGTTATTTTCTTAACTGAATCTGATTCAATTCGTGATGTTATCTTATTCCCACAAATGAAGACTAGATAAAATGGAAAATACTAATAACGAAAACAATAACTTCATGTCTATATATGAAGATTATGAAGCATTCAAAAGAGAAAAGAAAGATTTAATTAATAATCTTGTAAAAACTAAATCTAAAATTATAGGTAGATTCGCACCTGTATTTGCGGTTGTAGATTACTTAGATTGTGAACACGCAGTAAGAAATCTTAATAGCGATGAGGAAACCTTCTTCTCTTACGGATTTGATTACATTTATGATCAATTCGAATATATCGATACTTTATTAAAAAATCAATTTGATTCTAAGGTTGAGGCAATGAATGAATATCAAGATACAATTAATCTATTATTATTCATTCAAGATTTCAAAAACGAAATTTTATCTTCTAATGATCCAAATGTTAAAAAAGGAATGAAAAAATTCCAAGATTTAGAAGATAAAGTTACAAAGCTTCTAGAAAATAAAGAAAATGTCACTGAAGACTATTATGGACTTCTTGATGATATTTCATTCCAAGTATTTGAAG
The DNA here is from genome assembly GCA_902783745.1 of uncultured Erysipelotrichaceae bacterium. Classification (GTDB taxonomy): domain Bacteria; phylum Bacillota_I; class Bacilli_A; order Acholeplasmatales; family Anaeroplasmataceae; genus Anaeroplasma. The sequence continues at coordinate 6,155 of CACZRY010000059.1, read as the reverse complement.
CAAACGGATTAGAGATCCAAACAGTTGATCAAATATTTTATGAGGTCGCAATCGAATACGGAATATATGATGAAGATAATACCGAATCTATATTTGAACGTGCAATAAATGCTAAATTATTAAAAACTAGATTATAGTAAAAAGGACTCCGCCGAGTCCTTTTTATTATTTTTCATGTATATATTTTAAAACATTATTAAGGTTCAAATAATCATATCCATCAAATTCATAATCAACAGGTACACCTAAATCAGTTGTAACAAGCTCATTGTTACTATCTTTCATTCTTGCTGCTGAATAACCTGAAATAGTATATAAAGTTCCATATACAGAAGTACAAGGTAAGACACAGCATTCTCCACCAGCTGATTGATGACCAATTATTTTAATTTCTGGATTACTATCTCTTAACATATGAGGTAATAAATTTGCACAAGAAAATGATACACTAGATGTTAAACAATAAATATTAAAATCTCCACCAGAAATTAATTTATCATTTTCATCTATTACACCATCTAAATTACAATCTGATTCGTAATAGCTTGTTCCTATACCACTACCATTTAATGAACCATTTTCCATATAAGCAACAGCACAATCTGAAAACATACCAGCAATAAATGTGCCACAACGAGTATCTCCTCCACCATTTAATGTTATATCTATTACAATATTTTTAATTGGAGAATTTGTTCTTGTTATCCTTTTATATGCATATGCAAATAATTCACCAGCATCTTTAGTATCACCATTTAGGTCATCTACATTATATAATTCATCATCTAATTCATCAAATCTAGTAAATGAAATTATTGCAGTATCGTCATATTCATTATATCCTCTTGGAATATTGCTATTTCCTTTTACATTTGAATATTCCTTATAGTATGCATCATTTCTTTTTCCATAAACTTCTTTGCTATACATTTCCATTTTTTCATCAAACGACAACATAGGTGTATAAGTTAAAATATATGAATGAACATCATCTATTAAATTAGAAAGAAGATTAGTCAAATCAACATCTAAATCAAATAAATTATCTCTTTTTATTAATGTTTTTCTAAATACTTCAGAAAGTTTATTACAATTATATTCTTCTAATAACTCTTCTCTTCTTATATCTAAACCATAATTAAAATCCAAGTTAAAAGCTAATTCATTATAATGATAATCAATTACTTCACTTGTTAATATAACCTTACCGTTATGATATATTTCTTTAGGATAACCATCTAACTCTGGAGAATAAATAGCATTATCAAATACAGTCATAGGTGAATAGAAAGTAGTTAAGAAAATATCTGATAATGTAGTAAATGGTAGGTATAAATTATTATCATATACTATAGTTTTGATATTATAATCATCAAAATCAAAATTTACTTCTTCTCCACCAGTATATACATTTTGTTTTTTTGATGAATTTGCAACAAATTTAATATCAGTATCAACACCTGCAAAACCTAAATCTCCATAATCAGGTAAAAAGCATAAAGGATTAGAAAATGATGAATTACAAAATTTATTTGAATCACTTATTGTAATATCATTTTTACTTGCATCAAATATTACATAGCTCAAATTTTCTCTTGTAACCTTAACCTGATTATCAATTGATTTATCAATTGTAAATGTAGCATTACTATCTAAAGCTACATCTTCATATACTAAATCTAAAACTTTAAAGAATTCTGATATTTCAATATATGAAACGTTATTATCGTTAAAATAAGAAATATCTATAGATGCCCTAGGGTCTTCATCCATAATATATAAATCTCTTTTAACTTTATTAACATTAATAATATTATCTAAATCAGTATTTCTTGCGGTTGTAGTTGTTGTTAATACTACATTTGAAGAGGTTTCTACATTAGTATTAGACTTACATGCACTTAGTACAACTAATGGTGTTAATAATAGCGCAAATTTAATATTTTTCTTCATTTCTATCATCCCTTAATAAATAATTCTCTTTTTTAAAATTGTAGGCTAAAAAAAGAAATTTGTAAATAAAAATATGCCACTAGGCATATTATTTATTATTATCCATGTTATAAACCATATCGTAGATTTCTTTTATTTGATCTCCTACATGATCTAATGTTCTTTCTTCAACAACCTTATAAGCATTATCTGTTAATTCTTTAGTATCATTATTAAATACATAATTTAAAGAATTAATAAAATCATCTATAGTCTTACCCTTTAAGCAATTAACCTTATCAGTTAACCAATCATTAAATACGGGGATATCTCTTACAATTACAGGTAGATGTGATGCCATAGCTTCTAATACTGCAATACCTTCATTCTCTTCTTTTGACATGAATAAGAATGTCTTAGCACGATAGAATGCACCTCTTAATACTTTAATATCTACATATCCTGGCATTAATACATTTGATGGACGTTTTTTAATTGCACGTAAAACTTTTAATTGAGTTAACATATGTCCTAAATGACCAAACCAAATAAAAGTTACATCTGGCATTTTTCTTGCAATTTCAAAGAAATCTAAGATTCCTTTTCTTTCAAAATATAATCCAGCACAAATAACTATTTTTCTACCCTCTGCAATTTTAAAGAAATCATCAAATGCTTTAACATTTTCTTCGTTATATTTATAATCCTCAAGCATTATACCATTAGAAACAGCATATACCTTAGCCTTAACACCTTTATAATTCTCAATTAAAGATTTTGAATATGGTGTTGGAGTAATAATTACGTCAGCACTTTTATATAATCTTAAAATCAAATGATTATAGAATGGTGCAACAAGTCTCCATAATCTAAAAGAATATCTAAAATCTTCTTTTGTTGAATGACCATGCGCAATAATTTTAATCCCCTTTTTCTTGCACATTCTAATAACTCGCATTGAGTCATTAAAATATGTATTAATATGAGCAAAATCATAAGGCTCGTCTTTTGGATCTAGTGTATAATCAATGTTTTTTAATTCAAGGGCCTTTTTCTGGTGAGTTAAAGCTCTACCTATTCCTGATTGTTTAATAGCACCTTGCTTCTCAAAATATAATAATACCTTCATATAAACCACCTTAAAAGTTAATCTACATGACTATTATATCATTTATGGTAAAAAAAAGACATAGTTTATTTAAACTATGTCAATTCTACTTTTATAATTATTTATCTAAATTTGTAACCTTTGTAGTTTGTACTTGAGGATCATTATAAGTATATGCAAATCCTTCAACATCAATAGTTGCTCCAACAGATAAATTCTCTACATTAGAATATGTTTCTGAACCATATTGTGTAGTCTCTAAATAAGATTCAACAACAAATTGATATGTAGTAGTACCATCTGTTACTGTATAGTATAAATCTGTACCAGCCTTAGGTTCACCAGAGTTATCCCAGTTATAGAAGCATGCACGTTCCTTCTCTTCTTTATCTTTTTGAGCAACAACAGTTAAATTTCTAATTACAACATATTGGTTAGGGTAATTCTTTAATTCAGCTAAAGTTACTTCCTTTGGAGAATATGTTTTACCAGTTCCAATAATTTCATATTCTGCTTCATTTCCAGCTTGATCACCAAGAATTTCTACTTGTCCAGACCAGCTACCCTTATAACCTGTAACCTTAATTTCAGTTCCTACTGTAAGATTATTAGTATAATCTTCTTCAGTACAAGGTAAGTTATAAATATAGTATGCGCCATCATCATCTTGTAGATAGAATGAAGCCTTACCACCATAGAATGTGCATCTTGAAGTAATGCTTCCTTTTATTGTTACAGTTTCACCTTCTTCTGCAGCAACATATTCAGAATAAGATAATACATCATTTAAAACTTCAGATGTAGTTTGTGATGTTGTTGCAGTAGTTGTAGTTACTGTAGTAGTATTCTTTGCATTTGTACCAGTAGTATTTGCATCACTTTTTCCACATGATGCTAATGCGAATACACCTGCAAATGCAGCTAATGCTAAAGTATTAAATCCAATTTTTCTCAATTTCATATTGGTCCCTCCTATTGAATTTAGATAAATTATATATTTTTATAAAAATATTGTCAATAAAATATAGGAGTATAAATCCTATATTTAGTTAATTATTTTGCTTTTCTTTTTCTATAATCTAAATATACATAAATGCCTATTAAAACCCATACAAACGCAATAACAGAAACAATAATTATTCCACCAACCAAATAATTATTATTAGAACCTATATCTGTTTTAAGCTCATAATTTGTAATTGCTTTTTGGAATAAAGTATCAATCTCTTCATATGTAGTATATTTATTTTTAGAATTAAATGAACCTGTTACTGCAGTTACTAAATATTTTGCTGCATTTCTTATATCAGCTGACTTACTAAATACTGGTGTAACAAATGTATTATTAATATTATTTAACACAAGTTTTGATGCATCAATCTTAACCTGATAATTAGCATTATCCTTATTTTCTAAATAAGCTTTATAATCATCACTTGAAGTGGCTGATTTAGTAACAGGAATATATCCTTCTGTTTTAGAATATTTTAATTGCACATCATCAGTTAATAAATATTGTAAGAATATCCATGATGCTAAACATACATTTTTATCATCATTATTAAAAATACATAATGATGGACCTTGAGATATCATATATTGATTATTAATATCATGCTGAGGTATTACTCTTACTGCAGTACTAAATGGATCTGGATGATACTGCATATATGAAGCTTCAACTGATTCAGCATCAGAACCAATCCATGTTGCACCTGCAGTTGAATCTGTACATAATAAAACTTCCCATAAATTAAACATATTAGCTGGATATGTTGTTATATCAAATGTTGAATAAAGTCCAGTTTTTCTTGTTGAATCTACTTGTATTGTTTTAGCTTTTTTAGATAAATCAATTAAGAAATCCTTAGTTTTATCATTAAATAAAGTAGCACTACCTTTTCTTTCAAATTCATCATATGATGTATAATCATATCCTAATTGCTTAAATTCTTGAATAACCCAGTTATCACTTGATTTATATATAAATGGATAAAATGTTTTATCATTTTGGCTATATGATGGAATTCCTGCTCTTTTAGCTTCTATTGCAGCCTCACAAACCTTCCATAACCAATCCCAAGTTGGTACATCTGGTGTACCATATGAATTATATGATGTAACTCCAAGACTAGGATACATATCAAGTGATAGATATCCTCTATCTATAATCATCTTTAAATAAGTTTCATTAATATATAATGCTTCACTACTTCTAACAAAAGGTAAGGTATAATTAGTTCTATTAATCTCACCTTCTTTTAAATATTTTTCATAAATATTATTATCACCAATACCCTTATATTTAAGTTCACTACCAGAAAAACCATATTTTGGATTAGTAATAAGATTATCTAAAGGAATTACTATGTTTTCATTTTCTAAATATGTTGCGACATGATCTGGATATGAAACACAAATATTAGGTGGTGTTTTTGATGAAATATTAGTAATTACATCTTTATATATTTCATCATATTTTGAATATACTCTATTTTTAATTTTTATATTTGGATATAGCTTTTCAAATTCATTAATTGTTTCAGTATAAATAGATGCTTGCATAACATTACCATCATTTTTACTCCAAAACTCTAATTCATAAGTACGATTCATATCTAATTCACTTGGTATATCAAATGCACTAATAGATATAGGCTTATGACATGATGATAATGAAATACTAGCTAACGCAATTAAAGATAGTGATAAAATTAAATTCTTCTTCATAATATTACTCCTATCCCTTAGTACCATTCTTAGATACACCACTCATTATTTGTTTTCTAAATATTATAAACATAATAATTAGTGGTAATGATACTATACATACTGCAGCCATCATACCAGGAATATTATCTCTTCCTCCACCGCTAGATCTAATTACTTCAATTACATTAGATACTAAATAGTAATTAGAATCAGTAGACATTAATCTTGGCCATACATATGAATTCCATGTTTCTATAAGCTTTAATACAATAATTGTAATAATAGTTGGCTTTGATAATGGTATTAAAATTTTAATTAAATATTTTAAATCAGATGCACCATCTACTTTTGCGGCATAATAAATTGAATCTGATACCTGCATAAAATTTTGTCTTAATAAATA
>CACZRY010000058.1 GCA_902783745.1 uncultured Erysipelotrichaceae bacterium | reverse complement strand
TTTTTACTTATTATCCTTCATTAACATTACCATTACAGCCTGTTGAGCATGTAATCTATTTTCTGCTTCCTCAAATATTTCATCTGCATGAGCTTCAAATACATCTTCCGTAATTTCTTCTCCTCTATGTGCAGGAAGACAATGTTGTAACATACATTCAGGATGAGCAACACTTAATAATTCCTTATTAACTTGATATACTCCACCAAATGCTTTCTTACGAACATCAATTTCATCCTCATCACCCATAGATGCCCATACATCTGTAAAAATTACATCTGCATCCTTTGCAGCAACCATAGGATCATTTGTCATTTCAAACATTCCTGGGTATTGTTTTGCAAATTCTTTAATATGATCACAAATCTCATATCCCTTAGGAGATGCGATAGATGCTTTCATACCTAATTTTAATGCACCAACAATAATTGAATTTGCCATATTATTACCGTCACCGATAAAACATACCTTCAAGCCTTCAAAAGTGCCCTTAAATTCTCTTATTGTCATTAAGTCAGCTAATACCTGACATGGATGACAATAATCTGTTAAAGCGTTAATTACAGGAATTGAACCATATTTTGCAAAATCTTCTACTTCCTTTTGCTCATATGTACGAATCATAATACCATCTAGGTAACGAGATAATACTCTTGCAGTATCCTGAACAGGTTCACCACGTCCTATTTGAAGATCACGGTTAGATAAGAATAAACCATATCCTCCTAATTCATAAATACCTACCTCAAAAGATACACGAGTACGAGTTGATGATTTTTGGAAAATCATACCAAGCTTCTTACCCTTTAGGATAGGATGCTCAATTCCGTGCTTACGTTCATATTTTAATTGGTCAGCAATATTTAATATTTCTAGAATTTCATTTTTGCTTAAATCTTCAAGCTTTAATAAATGTTTCATATTTTTATGCCTCCTCTATTGTTTTTATAAGTCTATCTAAACCTAAGTTTAATTCCTCCTTAGTTATAGATAGTGGAGGTAATAGACGTAAGTTTTTCTTTGCTGTTAAGCAAATTACACCATTGTCCATTGCCTTTTTACAGATATCAAGGTTTGTTACAGCATCATCAAATTGAATACCTACAATTAATCCCTTGCCTGTAATCTTTTTAACATGTTTTACACCTGTTAATCTTTCTCTAATAATAGCACCCATTTCTTTTACATGTGCTAATAAATTATCATCAATTCTTGATATGATTGAATATGCTGCAGCGGCACATACAGGGTTACCACCAAATGTAGAACCATGCTCACCATATCCTAATGTATGTTCAACCTTATCTGAGAATAAAATTGCACCCATAGGAAGACCACCTGCAATACCTTTAGCTGTTGTTACAACATCAGGTGTTACACCATATTGCATATAAGAATAGAAATAACCTGTTCTACCATTACCAGTTTGAACCTCATCAACAATAAATACTAAATCATGCTTCTTACATAATTCATCAATGTGCTTAATGAAATCTTCATTTAAATCATTAACTCCTGCTTCACCTTGAATAGTTTCAAGCATAATTGCACAAGTTTTATTTGAAATAAGGTCATCAACTGACTTGTTATCATTTGCTTTTGCGAATTTAAATCCATCAACAAATGGCATGAAATACTGATGGAAAACATCTTGTCCTGTTGCAGATAATGTTGCAATAGTTCTACCATGGAAGCTGTTTTCTAAACAAATAATTTCATATCTTCCTTCGCCATATTTGTCATATGAATATTTTCTTGCAGTTTTAATTGCACATTCATTTGATTCAGCACCAGAATTTGAGAAGAAAACCTTCTTCATTCCAGTTTTCTCACATAAAAGCTTTGCAAGCTTTGTTTGTGGTTCGTTATAGTAAAGGTTAGATGTATGTTGAATTAGATTAATTTGATTAGTAACTGCATTAATCCATTCATTATCCTTTACACCAAATGATAATGTACCAATTCCTGATGAGAAATCGATATATTCCTTACCATCATAATCGTAAAGCTTTGCACCTTCACCTTTTTCAATACATATATCAAATCTTTTATAAGTATTTGCAATATATGTTTTATCATTATTTTCAATTGTTAAAGCTTTCTTATTCATAAAACAACTCCTACTTAAATTCAGTTCCTAAACCTTTGTCAGTTAATACTTCAATTAAGATTGAATGAGGAACTCTACCATCAATAATAACTACATTATTAACGCCCATTCTTTTTGCTTCAAGGCAACATTCAATCTTTGGTATCATACCGCCAGCAATAATTCCTTGCTTTTCTAAAGATTTAATATCTGAAACATATATAAATGGTAATAAAGATTTTGGATCATCCTTATCCTTTAATACACCAACAATATCTGTCATTGCGATAAATTTTTCTGCTTTTAATGCACCAGCAATTCTAGCAGCTGCAGTATCAGCATTAATGTTATAAACATTACCTAAATTGTCATATCCAATTGTTGATACAACAGGAATATATCCAGCATTTAATGTATCAATAATAATAGATGGATCAACATCAGTAATATTACCAACATATCCTAATTCAGGATTTTTAAAATCTGCTTTAATTAATCCAGCATCTAATCCAGCAAGACCAACAGCCTTTGCACCAGCAATATTTAATTGCTTAACTAAGTTCTTATTAACCTTACCAGCTAAAACCTCAGTTACAACTTCTACTGTTTCTTCATCTGTTACTCTTAAGCCATTAACAAATTTAGATTCCTTGCCGATTTTTTTAAGCATATCATTAATTTCAGGTCCACCACCATGAACTAATACAACCTTCATGCCTACACTTCTAAGCATTACTAAATCTTCCATAACATGCTTTTTTAAATCTTCGTTAATCATGGCATTTCCACCATATTTAACAACGATAATCTTATCTCTATATTTTAAGATATATGGAAGTGCTTCTGATAGCACCTCTGCTCTAATTGATAAATCAATATTATTTCCCATAGTAGTAATTAGCTTCTGTAATCGCCATTAATCTTAACATAATCATAAGTTAAGTCACAGCCAAATGCTTCAGCTACTCCTTCCCCGTCACATAAATCAATTTCTATTGTAATTTCATCTTCTAATAAGATTTCTTTTGCTTTTTCTTCAGAGAATTCTACACCTGCACCATTCTTGCAAGTAACAACTGTACCCTTAGATGACTTAAATGCCATAAATACCTTATTAACATCTACATCAGCCTTAGAATAACCAATTGCGCATAAAACTCTACCCCAGTTAGCATCTGCACCGAAAATAGCACACTTAAGTAAGCTTGATGATGCTACACTCTTTGCAACAATTTTTGCATCGTTTGTAGTCTTTGCACCCTTAACACTTACAACCATAAGCTTAGTTGCACCTTCACCATCCTTAGCCATCTTCTTAGCTAACTTAATAGTTACATATTTTAAAGCTTGTAAGAATGTTTCATAATCCTTACCTGCTGCAACATCGATTTCTTTATTGCCACATAATCCATTTGCAATTATGGCAAGTGTATCATTTGTTGATGTATCACCATCAACAGTTAACATATTAAATGAATCAGAAACAGCTTCACTTAATGCTTGCTTTAATACATTTGATGAAATTGCTGCATCTGTTGTAACAAAGCATAACATTGTTGCCATATTTGGTGCAATCATACCAGAACCCTTAGTCATAGCACCCATACGACAAATCTTACCACCAAGTTCAAATTCGATAGCAATATTTTTCATAACTGTATCAGTTGTCATCATACCTTGGTTAGCAAGTTCAGAATTTTCTTTTTTATTTCCTAATCCCTTAATAATTTCAGGAATACCTGTTTTAAATGGTTCAATTGACATTGGCATACCAATTACACCAGTTGATGCAACAATAATATCGTTTGCATTAATATTTAAATTCTTAGCTAAAATATCACAAGTTTGCTTTGCAATATCAATACCATTTGCATTACAAGTATTTGCATTACCTGAATTTACGATTATTGCTTGTGCATATCCATCACTTAAGTTTTCTTGTGTCACATAAATAGGTGCAGCCTTAACCTTGTTAGTTGTATAAACTGCAGCTGATGTACCTAAAACCTCAGATAAAATAACTGCTAAATCAATTTTAGTTTTATTTGCTCTAATTCCTGCATGTATACCATTTGCAGTAAATCCCTTAGGAGCAACAACGCCATTCTCAATTTCTTTCATAAAAAACCTCCTATAGGTTTAGACCAGTTTTTGGATCTAATCCTAACATTATATTCATACATTCAATAGCAGCACCAGATGCACCCTTACCTAGGTTATCTAAACAAGCTGTTATATTAATTCTTTCATCATTACCAGAAATAATAATTTCTAAATAATCCTTACCAGCAAGCTTATTTGCTGCTAAGAAACCATCTTCTGTACCCTTTTCATTAAAAGGTGAAACTCTTACAAATGAAGAGTCTTTATAATAATTAGCAAATTCTTCTCTTAATTCACTTGCTGTAATTTTCTTATTTAATCTATTTACATATAGAGGTACTGATACAATCATACCTTCTAAGAAATCACAAACATATGGATTAAATAAAGGCTTTTCTTCTAATCCAGCAATAATCATCATTTCAGGTAAATGCTTATGCTGTTGTTGCATAGCATATAATCTTGGAGCATCAAATTCAACGCTTCTATTTGGATCTTCATATTGCTTAATACCAGCCTTACCTGCACCACTATATCCACTTATTGCAGAAATTGCAAAAGGATAATTTTTTGGTGCAATTCCAAGCTTTACTAATGGATATGCAATTGATAAGAATCCTGATGCATAGCATCCTGGTCCTGCAACAAGCTGATTTTTCTTAATTGCATTAAAATGATCAGCTGATAATTCAGGGAAACCATATGCCCAATTAGGATCAACTCTATGTGCAGTTGATGCATCAATTATCTTAGTATGCTTATTAGATGGATCTAGGAATGTTGCATGTTCTTTAGATGCATCATCAGGTAAGCATAAGAATGTAATATCTGATTCATTTATATATTTTTTTATTGTTTCATTATCATGTCTTAGCTCTTCAGGAATAACTAATAATTCAATATCTTCTCTTCCTTGGAATCTTTCATTGATTCTTAATCCTGTTGTTCCTTTATTACCATCAATAAACACTTTAAATTTCATTATATTAACCTCTTAAATCTTTTATTTGTGCTTCTACTGATTTAATACCAGATGCACCCATACTAGTACGCTTAAATGTACAAGTTTCTAAATTAATATATTCATATACATCCTTATCAAAAAGATTTGAATAAGTCTTATATGTATCTAAATCTAATTCTTCTAATACAGTATTCTTTTCAATACAATATCCAACTATAGAACCAGAAATCTTATAAGCATCACGGAAGGCCATACCCTTCTTAACTAAATAATCTGCTAAATCTGTAGCATTAATAAATCCTTTAGCTGCAGCCTTACGCATATTTTCTTTATTAACTGTGATAGTATCAATCATTGGTGCAAATATCTTTAGGCATTGCTTAATTGTATCTACTGCATCAAATATAGCTTCTTTGTCTTCTTGCATATCCTTATTATATGCTAAAGGAAGTCCCTTAAGCATTGTTAATAAAGTAACTAAATCACCATAGCATCTACCAGTTTTACCTCTTACTAATTCAGCAATATCTGGATTTTTCTTTTGAGGCATAATAGATGAACCTGTTGAATAAGCATCATCTAATTCAATAAACTTAAATTCCCAGCTACAATGTAGTATTATTTCTTCTGAGAATCTTGATAAATGCATCATCGCAATTGCAATATCATTTGCAAGTTCTACAACTGAATCTCTATCTGATACTGAATCAAGTGAATTCATAACAATTCCATCAAATCCAAGCTTTGACGCAACCATTTCTCTATCAATATCATATGTAGTACCTGCAAGTGCACAAGCACCAAGAGGTGAATAATTCATTCTCTTATATGTATCATCTAATCTTGAAATATCACGCTTTAACATATATGCATATGCAAGTAAATAATTTGCATATGTAATAGGCTGAGCACGTTGTAGATGAGTATAACCTGGCATAATTGTTTCTTTATTCTTTTCTGCAAGGTCTAAAATTGAATTAATAAGATTTTGGATTAAACCCTTTATTTCTATAATATCTTTTCTTAATTCTATTCTTATATCTAAGGCTACCTGGTCATTTCTTGAACGTGATGTATGTAATCTCTTACCTACTTCACCAATTCTTTTTGTTAATTCAGCCTCAACAAACATATGAATATCTTCAGCTTCAGGATCAAGTTCTAATTTGCCTTCTTTAATATCAGCTAAAATGTCAGCTAGAGTCTCACATATAAGCTTAGAATCAGCTTCTGAGATGATACCCTTATGGCCAAGCATTGTAGCATGTGCAATAGAGCCTGTGATATCTGATTCATACATTCTTCCATCAAATGATATTGAAGAATTGAAATCATTTACCTCTTTATTTTCTTCTTTTTTAAATCTACCTGCCCACATCTTGGCCATAAAAGTTACCTCTTTTCTTACAATAAAATATTTTATAAATTACTTATTTTTCTTTGCTTTAGCTTCATTTAATAAAGCTTGTACCTTAACTGGTAAACCAAATAAGTTAATGAATCCAGCAGAATCTGCTTGATTATAAGCACCTTCATCATCACCAAATGAAGCAATTTCTTCATTCCATAATGAATTTGGAGATGTTACACCTGCAGGAATTACATTACCCTTGTATAATTTTAATTTAACATCACCAGTTACAACTTGTTGAGTATTATCAACGAATGCTGATAATGCTTCTCTTAACTGAGTGAACCATAATCCATCATATACTAATTCTGCAAACTTATCAGAAACACTTCTCTTGAAATGCATTGTTTGCTTATCTAAAGTAATTGATTCAAGAATTTCATGAGCTTCATATAATAAAGTTCCACCTGGAGTTTCATAAACACCACGAGACTTCATACCAACTAATCTGTTTTCAACGATATCAATAATACCAACACCGTTTCTTCCACCAATCTTATTTAATTCCCAAACTAAATCAACAGAATCCATCTTCTTGCCATTAACCATTGTAGGAATACCCTTTTCGAAATGAATAGTTACATATTCTGGAGTATTAGGTGCTTTTTCTGGTGATACTCCCATTTCTAGAATCTTTTCATAATTAGGCTCATTAGCTGGATTTTCTAGATCTAAGCCTTCATGAGATAAATGCCATAAGTTCTTATCCTTAGAATAATTTGTTTCTCTTGAAATCTTTAGTGGAACATTATGTGCTTCTGCATAATCAATTTCTTCATCTCTTGACTTAATAGTCCATTCTCTCCATGGAGCGATAATTGGCATATTTGGTGCAACAGCCTTGATAGCAAGTTCAAATCTTACTTGGTCGTTACCCTTACCTGTACATCCATGACAAATTGCATCTGCGCCTTCCTTTAATGCAATTTCAGCAAGTCTCTTACCAATTAAAGGACGTGCAAATGATGTACCTAATAAATATTTACCTTCATATTTAGCACCAGCCTTAACTGTAGGGAAAATGAAATCCTCAACGAATTCCTTATTTAAATCCATTACAATAAGCTTAGATGCACCAGTCTTAATAGCTTTAGCTTCAAGACCATCTAATTCATCAGCTTGTCCAACATTACCTGATACTGCAATAACTTCACAGTTATTGTAATTCTCCTTTAACCAAGGAATGATAATTGAAGTATCAAGTCCTCCTGAATATGCTAATACAACTTTTTTGATATTTTTCTTGTCCATAGTTTTCTTTCCTCCATAATCTTTACTATTATACAATAAAAAAACGTCCCTTTCAATCGAAAGAGACGCATTAATACGCGCGGTGCCACTCTAATTGCCTTATTATAAATAAGGCCCCTTTAAATGATTCATCTCAATAGGCTCATTCAGTAAACTTAACTGTAGGGCTTCCACCATCCCCTACTCTCTATAAATATCAGTAGACTTACTATTTCTATATCACAGATGATATTTAAATTAGATTAAAGAAAAAAGGACTTAAATATTGAGTCCCTTTTCTTTGAAAGGACAATAATTATGTAGTGAACTATTGTTCTTTCATAATTATACTCAAGTTTATTTTATTAAACTATCTTTGCAAAAGTATCTATTAAGGAACCGGCCCAAAATAGATAATTAAATTATAGAATATTATTTTTTAAAGTCAATAAAATTTATTCCTTTTATTATGAAAAAGCGTTTTCATTAGTTATTTTTATATAAAATCCTTATAAAAAACATATTTTATTAATTCTTTATGAATTTTTGACAAAAAGTAAATATATACTTATTTTCTTTAATATGTTAAAATACCTATCGGTGATTAAAATGAAAGATAATTATTTAGTAAAAGCATATTGTATGCATGAAACAGTTAGAATATATGCTGCAATCACAACAGGAATTGTAAAGCATAATCAAAAAATATTTAACTTATACCCTACTTCTTGCGCTGCATTAGGTAGAACATTAACTATGGGTGCAATTATGTCATGTACATATAAAAATGATGACACATTAAATATATATGTAAAAGGCGATGGCCCTATTGGTAAGATTACAATTGAAGCTACAAATGGTAACGTTAGAGGATATTGCGAAAACCCAGGAGTATTATTAATAGGTAAGGATGGTAAGCAGGATTTATCATTTGGAGTTGGTAATGGTGAAATAACAGTTGTAAAAGACTTACATTTAAGACAACCATTCTCTGGTTCATCAGAAATAATATCTGGTGAAATCGCAAAAGATTTCACATATTATTTTACAAAGAGTGAACAAATCCCTTCTGCAGTTGGACTATCAGAAGTATTTGATGATGATGAGGCTGCAACAATTAAAGCTGCAGGTGGCTTTTTAGTACAAGTAATGCCTGGATGTAAAGAAGAGGATTTATTAAAGCTTGAGGATAGACTTTCAAAAATGAAGCCTTTATCAGAAATGTTAAAGGAAGGATATACTGCATTAGAAATAATAAATGAAATTACTGATGGTGATTATATTGAACTTGAAGAAAGAGAATTAACTTCAAATTGTAAATGCAGCAAAGAAAGATTTTCAAGAGGACTTTTAACTCTTAAAAAATCTGACTTATTAGAAATATTAGAACAAGATCATAAAGCATTAATTACTTGTAATTTCTGTAATAAGCAATATACTTTTACTGAAGATGATTTAAAAGAATTAATTGACGCAAAGAATTAAAAAAACAA
>CACZRY010000057.1 GCA_902783745.1 uncultured Erysipelotrichaceae bacterium | reverse complement strand
GATGGTATTTCAATCAAAGAAATCGTTAATAAAATAATCAAAGAAAGATATTACGAGGATGATTATATTAATATTACTTCAAAATTGGTTGATCAGGATGATGCTCAAAAATATACTTACGATACTGTAATAGAAATATTAGAAAGTATGATAGATAATAATCAACTAGATGAATTTGATAAATCATAATAACCATACAATGTATGTATCCGAACCACTTTTAAGAAAATGGCTTAATATCGTAAAGTGGTTCCGGGTGCTCCTACGAATGGTTCTCCATTTTAAAAATTCAAGTCTCAGTTAATTCTGGGACTTTTATTTTTATAAAACTTGTTTTTATATCGGTTATCCGTTATAATATTGATGGAAGGATGTGACAATATGGAATTGGTAAATTATACTAGTGACAAAAAATTAAGTATTTATAGGATTTCTAAATTAAGTAATATTCCATTATCAACTTTAAATGATATTTATTCTGGAAAAAGTAGCTTGTATGATTGCTCTGGAAAAACTTTACTTTCTTTATCGAAAGTACTGGGGGTTTCAATAGAAGAATTATTAGAAATGAAACAAGAAATATACAAACCTGAATTTGAAAAAAATGTTCCTATATTTTTAAAAAATAGCTTAGATAATTTAAAAAAATGTAGAAGACATAAGGGTGATTTTTATGATTGTTATTTGCTTGAACTTAATAGTAATATAAACGTATGTGAAGTTGAACATTTAATTTCTTCTGAGCATGCTAATTATTTAAGAAACAAGTATTTGAGGTAAAATGATGAATAGAATTTATAATTTTAATGATTATCCTACAAAGAAAAAAACATATGGTGGTGCAAATGGAAATAAATTATCAATAATTATTGATAACGAGTTATATATGCTTAAGCTTCCACAACACGCTACTAAAAATGAAGGATTATCATACGCTAACAGTTCTATATCTGAATATCTTGGATCTAATATATTTAAAATGTTGGGAATGAATACGCAAGATACTTTATTAGGTACATTCACATATCATAATGTGGAAAGAGTATCAGTTGCATGTAAAGATTTCGAAAAGAACGGCTTTATATTAAAAGATTTTGCATCCGTAAAAAATCAAATCATTGATTCGAATTCTAATGGTTATGGTACTGAACTAAATGATATATTGGAAACAATTGAAAAGCAAGGGTTAATGGATCCAGTAGAATTATCAAATCATTTTTGGAATATGTTTGTAATAGATGCATTAATAGGTAATTGGGATAGACATAATGGCAATTGGGGATTTTTGTATAATCAGGAATTAGATAGTATTAAGTTAGCACCAATATATGATTGTGGCTCTTGTCTATTTCCTCAACTAGATAATAAGAGTATTGAGGGAATATTAAAAGATAAGCAAAAATTCAATGCTAGAATATATGATTTTCCAACTTCAGCAATTATGTTCAATAATAAAAGAATAAACTATTATGAATTTATTTCATCACACTCATATAAAGCTTGTGATGACACTTTAAAAAGGATTGCTGGTAAAATTAACATTGAAAAGATTAATGAATTGATAAATAGTGTTAATTATATTTCTGAAAATCATAAGGAATTTTTAAAGAAAATAATTAGAGCAAGAAAAGATATAATAATAAATAAGAATTTGCAATAGTTAGAAATTTTTAAATATTTTCAGTGATTATTGGTTTCCTCTAATGAGCCCTATAGTTCACCATCTTAATAATTCAAGTCTCAGAGAAATCTGAGGCTTTTATTTTTCTGTTTATTAATTTCCTCCAAAAACTACTGCATAATAGTAGTAACATGAGGGAATTTGTATGATTAAGAAAATCTCTTTATTTCTCTTTTGAAATAAAGCGTGTTAAGATTGGGTATAGATTTAATATTTAGTGTTAGTAAGGTTCATAGATTTAATAAAATATTAAAATAACGGAAAGTGTTTCCGTTTTTTTAAGTTATAATTATAATTATTTGAAATATTAGTATTAATATATTAAAATAGTAAAGAAATATATTTTAAGAAGGCATAATTCATGAATGAAGAATATTTAATTGGTGCTAAAAAAAGAATATTAGAGTTTTTATTATTGATCGTAATAATCTTTTTTATGGAGCTTTTATTCAATTTAATAATATTTAATGGATTTATTTCATATTTTCTATTAGAAGCTACATTTGTATTAATAATAAGTATGCCAATACTAATAATTAATAAGAATTATTTAGCTAATATTTATGGCTTTATTATATTTGCGTTAGTATCAGTATTTTTTATAGTTAATCTTGAAATGTATTCTGCATCATCAGATATTTTTACATTTAAATATTTAACTTTAACTGGTGAAGCTGCGGCAGTAATGTCTATAGATTTTATTAATTTATGGTTTATATTTTATTTAATATTGTTTATTATTGCTTATATAGGTGGATTAATATTGATTAATACATTCTTTAAGGGTGGATGCTATAACACACGTAAGGGTATTACACTTGCGATATTATCTTTATTGTTATTAATACCTGCAAGAATGATTACTTATAATGTAATAGTTAAAGATTATTCTAATAATAATTTATATTATAAAGAATCAGGACAAGAGATTGTTATTAAATCATCTACTATTGTAAAAAGAGCTTCTTTAAAGAATTTTGGATTATTAAATTATACATATGCAGACCTACAAGCACAGTTTGTTGATGTATTACAGTTTGGTGAAACATCAGAAGAAGAAAAAGAATATAATATAGAAACTTCTATGACTGGTAAGGCAAAAGGCTATAATGTATTAGAAATAATGATTGAAACAGGTATTTCATTACTAATTGATGAGAATTTAACACCTAATCTTTATAATTTAAGAGAAGAAGGTATTACATTTACTAATAATCATTCTAAGAATAAAACTAATATTTCAGAATTTATTGGTATTGCAGGAAGCGTATCATCAACAATTAAAAACCAAAATACTAAAGCACCTCAAGGATTACCTTCTGTATTAGGTGATGCGTTTGGCTATGATACATCATATTTCCATTGTAATTATGCATCATTTTATAATAGAGGTAGGACAATGCCTCAAATAGGATTTAATAATTCTTATTTTGTTGGTAGTGATGTATTCAATTTTATGAATTACGGTAAAAAGGTAAAATATGAAGCAAAGGATTTAGCATGGAGAAATAACTTTAATGGTAGATATCCATTTGATTCAGATTATGTAACAAGAGTTAAGGATTTTATGATTCCAGAATATAGTGATAAACCTTTCTATTCATTTTATACAACATTATCAATGCATGGACCTTATAATTATAAGAATTCATTAAGGGATTATTATAAAACTCAATATGATGAAATTACAAATCTTATAGATAGAGGATTATATGTAAATCCATGTAGTGATGATCCTATT
>CACZRY010000056.1 GCA_902783745.1 uncultured Erysipelotrichaceae bacterium | reverse complement strand
GTTGATTCAATCGTACCTTATAAGCAAAGAAAGGTTAAGATTTTAAATGGTTCTCATACAGCATTAGTTCCAGTTTCTTATTTATCTGGTATTGATACAGTAAGGGAAACTATTGAAGATAATCAATTAGGAAAATATGTTAAGGATTTCATCTTTGATGAAGTTATCCCTACAATTGACATTCCACATGATCAAATGGTTGCATATTCAAATTCAGTTCTTGAAAGATATATGAACCCATATGTTCGTCATGAATTAATGTCTATTGCCTTAAACTCTGTAACTAAGTTTAAGGAAAGAGATTTACCTACAGTATTACAATATATTGAAAGAACAGGTAAGTTACCAGTTCATGGTTTATTCTCATTAGCAGCTATTATTTCATTCTATAAGGGTGAAAGAACTATTAATGGTACACAAATTGCATTAAATGATGATCCTAAGTTCATCGAATTCTTCAAGAATGAATGGGCTAAGTATGATGGTACTAAGGGTTCTGCAAGAAAGATTGTAGAAGATACATTATCTATGCAGAATGCTGAAGGTACAGGATATCATTGGGGTCAGGATTTAAATAAGATTGCTGGCGTAACTGATTTCGTAACTGAAGCATTATATGCTCAACAAACTATGCCTATGCGTGATGCAATTAAGGCTATTATTAAGTAATTTTACTTAATTAAACATATGTATTATTAAGCAACCATGCAGTAGTGTGGTTGCTTACAAATTTTTTAAAAAAAGGTGATTTTATGCAGGAATTTATTATCATACATGAAATTGATAATGTTGCAGTTGTATTACGTCCATTCAAAAAGGGCGAAGTTGTTGCTGGTGTAACATTATTAGAGGATATTCCTCAGGCTCACAAGGTAGCCTTAAAACCTATCAAGAATGGCGAAGACGTTATTAAATATGGATTCCCAATTGGTCATGCAACAAAGGATATTAAAGTTGGTGAGCATGTACATACTCATAATGTTGCAACAAATCTTGATGATGTAATTACATATTCATATCAACCTAATTTCCCTAAGGTTTTAGGTTATAAGTCAGATAGAACTGTTGATGTTTATGAAAGAAAATCTGGCGAATATGGTATCCGTAATGAATTATGGGTAATTCAGACAGTTGGATGTGTTTCTGGTATGGCAGATGAAATTGTAAGACGCTTTAGAGAAACTCATGATATGTCTAAAATTGATGGAATCTATACATTCCAACATCCATTTGGATGCTCACAAATGGGTGGAGACTTAGATTTTACAAGAACATTATTACAGGATATGGTTAAGCATCCAAATGCTGGTGGTGTTTTAGTATTATCTTTAGGCTGTGAAGAAAATAGATGTGACGTTTTTGAACAAACTTTAGGTGATTATGATAAGGATCGTACTCGTTTCTTAATCTCTCAAGAGGTAGAAGACGAAGTAGAAACTGGTTTAAAATTACTTGATGAATTATACAATAAGATGAAAGATGATAAGAGAGTTACTAAGCCTTTATCTGTATTAAGAATAGGCTTAAAGTGTGGTGGATCTGATGGTATGTCAGGTATTACTGCAAACCCTCTTTTAGGTAGATTATCTGATTTCTTATCATTAAATGATGCAACATCAGTTTTAGGTGAAGTACCTGAAATGTTTGGTGCTGAACAATTATTAATGGCAAGAGCTAAGGATAAAGCTACATTTGATGAAATCGTTGATTTAATCAACAATTTTAAGAGATACTTTAAGGATCATAATCAAGTTATTTATGATAACCCATCACCAGGAAATAAGGCTGGTGGTATTACTACACTTGAGGATAAGTCTTTAGGATGCGTTCAAAAGGGTGGTTCTTCAAAGGTTAATGGTGTATTAAAGATGGGTGATAGAGTTAAGGTTAAGGGATTAAACTTAATTTCTACACCAGGTAATGACCTAGTTGCAGTTACAACTATTGCTGCAGCAGGATGCCAAATGGTTTTATTTACAACAGGCCGTGGTACTCCATTTGGAGGATTTGTTCCAACATTAAAGATTGCAACAAATACACAGCTTGCAACTAAGAAGGAAAACTGGATTGATTTTAATGCAGGTGCTTTAGTTGATAAATATACAATGGATGAATTATTAGAAAAGTTCTTAGATTTAATTTGTGATGTTGCATCAGGCAAGAAGCAAGCTAAGAATGAAATAAATAACTTTAGAGAAATTTCTATCTTCAAGGATGGAGTAATCCTATAAAAATAAATAAAAAAGAAAGAAAAAGGAGAAAAATTACATGAAAGATTTTATGGATGATGACTTCTTATTAACTACTGAAACAGCTAAGAAGTTATATCATGAACATGCAGAAGGTATGCCTATTATTGACTACCACTGCCATTTACAACCAAAGGAAATTGCTGAAGATAAGCATTTCAGAAACCTTGCAGAAGCTTGGTTAGGTGCTGGTGATAGATATGGTGACCACTACAAGTGGAGAGCATTACGTGCTAGAGGATATGAAGAAGATTCTATTTCAGGAAATATTCCTGGTAAGTCTTTAGAAGAATCTGACTATCAAAAGTATTACCAATTCTGCGAATCTATGCCTTATTTCGTAGGTAACCCTTTATATCATTGGTCTCACCTAGAATTAAGAAGATATTTTGGAATTAACGATATTATCAATGCAAAGAATGCAAAGAAGATTTGGGATGCAGCTAATAAGAAGCTTGAAACTTTATCTGCAAGAGAAATGTTATATAAGTTCAATGTAGATACAGTATGTACAACAGATGACCCAGTTGATGACTTACATTGGCATAAGCAAATGAATGCTGATAAGACATTAAAGGTTAAGGTTAGACCTGCATTCCGTCCAGACAAGGCAATTAATGTTGAACTTGATTGGTTTGGTTCTTGGGTTAACCAATTAGCTAAGGTTGTTGGTTATGAAATTAACTCAGTTAAGCTTTTATGCAAGGCTTTAGCTGAAAGAATTGAATTCTTCCATGAAATGGGTTCTCGTCTTTCTGACCATGCATTAGACGTATTATGCTACGCTCCTGCAACAGAAGATGAAGTAGAAGCTATTTTCCAAAAGGGTTTAAAGAATGAACCTATATCTATAGAAGAACAAGATAAGTATAAGGGTTATATTTTAGTATTCTTAGGTAAGGAATATGCAAAGCGTGGTTGGACTCAACAATACCACATTGGTGCATTAAGAAACAATTCTAAGTCTATGCTTAAGAAGATTGGACCAGATACTGGTTTCGATGCAATTGAAGATGCAGTATATATGGAAAAGTTATCTGCATTATTAGGTGCATTAGATGCAGCTGATTCATTACCAAAGACTATTTTATATTGCTTAAATCCTCGTGATAATTATGCATTAATGGTATTAGCTGGATGCTTCCAAAAGGAAGGCGTTCAAAACCGTGTTCAAGTTGGTAC
>CACZRY010000055.1 GCA_902783745.1 uncultured Erysipelotrichaceae bacterium | reverse complement strand
TGCAGCTCAATTCCGTCAAGTAATTGATGTAGATTTAAATGCACCATTCATCGTATCAAAGGCAGTTATTCCTGCAATGATCAAAAAGGGTCATGGTAAGATTATCAACATCTGCTCTATGATGTCTGAGCTTGGTCGTGAGACAGTATCTGCTTATGCAGCTGCTAAGGGTGGTTTAAAGATGTTAACTCGTAATATTTGTTCTGAATATGGTGAGTTCAATATTCAATGTAATGGTATTGGACCTGGTTATATCGCAACTCCACAAACTGCTCCATTACGTGAAAGACAAGCTGATGGATCTCGTCATCCATTTGATTCTTTCATTTGTGCAAAGACACCAGCAGGTCGTTGGTTACAACCAGAAGAATTAGCTGGTCCAGCTGTATTCTTAGCATCTGATGCTTCAAATGCTGTTAACGGTCATATATTATATGTTGATGGTGGTATCTTAGCATACATCGGAAAGCAACCTAAGTAATATAATAATATTACAATATAAATGCAAGGGTAGATTAAAATCCTTGCATTTTTTCTATTGTTGAGATTTCTTAGAAAATGTTTTATAATTAAAATAAGATATTGTTGAGGTGATATTTATGTTAGTATTTCTTGTACTAAGTATAATTTTTTTCGCTATATCAATCTTATCATTAATTTCAATTATAATTTTTTTAATTTTAAGAAGATATAAGATTTGTGGCTTTCTAATGCATGCATCTATTGTAGTAACGTTACTATCAATAATGATAATGTCATGGGATATTATACTTATGAATAAAGGGTTTAATGTTGATTTTAATGTAGCACCTAAATTTAATTATGATTGGATAGTTTTTGCATCTGTCATTTATCTTTTTATATTCATTCTTGTTCATTATATTCTTTCAAGAAAAAGAGTATTTCAAGAGAAGAATCCTTGGATAAGAATTTTAGGTTATGTTTTACCAGCAGCATTAACTGCATTTTATTCACTAGCTTCAATAATATTCTGGTTTAATGTAAATTATTTTTACTATTTACAAATGATTTCTTCAATAAATATGTAGTTTTGTAAAACGTTTACAATGTAACTAAAATTATTAATATGTTTATAAATATTTATATTTATAGTAAAATAAAATAGATTTTAATAAAATAAGTGAGGTTTTAATTAATATGAACGCAATTCTTTCAGTAGTTGGTAAGGATACAGTTGGTATTCTTGCTGGTGTTTCTACTTTATGCTCAAAGCATAAGGCAAATGTTAATGATGTTACTCAAACAATTATTGACAATTATTTCGCAATGTTTATGATCATCAATATTGATGAATTAGACATTGAATTTACAGATTTTGTAGATGAAATGAATGCTCTTGGAAAAGAAAAGAAGCTAGAAATTCATTGCATGCATGAAGACATCTTCAATTTAATGCACAAAATTTAAAAGGTGGTAAAAAGATGTATACAAATAATGAAATAATGGAAACCATCAAGATGATTCAAGAAGAAAACCTAGATGTTAGAACAATAACTATGGGTATTTCTTTAATCGATTGTATGGATACTGATATTGATAAGTCTTGTGAAAAAGTATATAACAAAATCTATAGATGCGCTAAAGATTTAGTCAAGACAGGGGAAACTATTTCTAAGAAATATGGTATTCCTATCGTTAACAAGAGAATCTCTGTTACACCTATTTCTATGTTAGTTGGTGTTTCAGGTGGAGATCCTGTTAAGTATGCTAAGACATTAGATAAGGTTGCACATGATATTGGTGTAAACTTTGTTGGTGGTTATAGTGCATTAGTACAAAAAGGTTTCTCTGCAGGTGATAGAGAATTAATTGATTCTATTCCACGTGCATTAGCTGAAACTGAATTAGTATGTTCTTCAGTTAACGTTGGTTCAACAAGAGCTGGTATTAACCTTGATGCTGTTAAGCTTATGGGTCAAAAGGTTGTTGAAGCTGCAAAATTAACTAAGGATAGAGAATGTATTGGAGCTTCTAAGCTTGTAGTATTCTGCAACGCAGTAGAAGATAATCCATTCATGGCTGGTGCTTTCCATGGTGTTGGTGAACCAGATGTTGAAATTAATGTAGGTGTATCAGGACCTGGTGTAGTAAGAGCTGCTCTTGCTAAGGCTCCTAAGGATGCTCCTATTTCAGAAATTGCTGATATAATTAAGAAGACTGCATTTAAGGTTACAAGAATGGGTCAACTTGTTGGTGTTGAAGCATCTAAAATGTTAGGCGTTCCATTTGGTATTGTTGACTTATCACTTGCTCCAACTCCTGCAGTTGGTGATTCAGTTGCACATATCCTTGAAGAAATTGGTCTTGAACAATGTGGTGCATGCGGTACAACTGCAACTCTTGCAATGTTAAATGATGCAGTAAAGAAAGGTGGAGTTATGGCTTCATCTAGAGTTGGTGGATTATCTGGTGCATTTATCCCTGTATCTGAAGATGCTGGTATGATTGCTGCAGCACAATCAGGTGCTTTAACAATTGAAAAGCTTGAAGCTATGACAGCTGTTTGTTCAGTAGGTCTTGATATGATTATCATTCCTGGTGATACAACTCCTGAAGTAATTTCTGGTATTATTGCTGATGAAGCTGCAATTGGTATGATTAATTCAAAAACTACAGCAGTAAGAGTTATTCCTGCTATAGGTCGTAAGGCTGGAGATATCGTTAATTTCGGTGGACTTTTAGGATATGGTCCAATTATGAAGGTATCTACTGTAAAACCAGATGTATTTATTAATCGTGGTGGCCAAATACCTGCTCCATTAAACTCACTTAAAAACTAATATATTATTTAAAGATGACCGCTTGGTCATCTTTTTATTCACATATTTTTAACAAAATTCATTTAAGTTATTTTTAAATTCAATATCTATAATTAAGGTAACTTAAATGAAATGAGGTATCTTTTATGAAAAAGAAGAGATTATTATATAGCATTTTAGCAGTTTCAAGTATTTTATCATTAGCATCTTGTAGCATTGTTAATGGATTACAAGATTATTTAAATCCAACAACAAGTTCAAGTTCTAATAATAAAGCTAATTCTAATAAAACTAAAACTACAACAACAAGTGTAGAAACAACAACTATTTCAAGTCCAATTGAAACTACAACTGATAATATAACTACAACAATAGAAACTACAACAAATAACGTAACTACATCATCAAATACTACAACAGAAGTAGTTAGTACAACTGAATCTATAGATGAATCAAATTTTACTATGGTTCAATTAAATGTTTCTAATATTGTTGAAAACAAAGCATTAAAAAATCCTATTTTAAATACATATTACTATCAAGATAGCATTATCCCATATGTATCACTAAATGATTTTATTAATGTTATGGATGGTTACATTACTGCATCATCAGTAAAGGTTACAAAAAATGGTAATTTGTATGCATATACAAAAACTACATCCGATAACGAAGTAGTTACAATTACAATTAATCCATCTACAAATGAAATTACATTAAATAATTTTCCAACATATATTGATGCACTAGGTAATACAAATACATATAATATTACTGATAAAATGGTTAAGGCAACAAAAGAATATATTCAATCACCTGAAACACAAGTTATTAATCTATCAAATTATAATATGGAAATATTTGAAATAGATGGAATGGCAATATTACCAGAAGCAGTAGCAAATATTTTATTCGCTTCACCACTTTACTATAACCTTTATTATACAGGTAGTGGTTATGTATTTGATTCATCTGTTGCTACAACACAAGAAAAAGCATTATTTTCTAATGTAACATTAGATGAATCAATTGAATTAAGACAATATTCTTATGATACTTTAGCACTAATTATAGATAATTTCTTTGGATTAAATAATTATAAAGGTATTACAAGTGCATATGATATATTAGAAAAATATAAAGACTCTTTATTATCATTATCATCAACTACTAATATAGAGGCTACTTTAAATGTTTTATATTATGAATTAGATGATGGACATACTGGTGTAAGCTCATATTCATATAATTCATCAAGTAATAAAGATTATAAATATAATACTAATGTTAATAGAAGTAATATATCTAGCACATATAATGAATTATATACATACTATAAAGCATCACAAACTTCATCATTTAATCCTTTTAATAGAAAGACATCATCACTTTATAAGGCATCTGGTGACACAGCATTAGTAAGCTTAGATTCATTTGAACTTACAGGTGATTCTTCATCACAAACAACAGATACATTCTATATGCTTACTAATGCATTAGAAGCTATTGGAGATAATTATTCAAATGTTGTTATAAACCTTGGATTAAATGGTGGTGGTTCAATTGCATCAATGATTGAAACAATTGGTCTATTAACTGATGAAGATATAGTTATTTATACATATAATGAACATACGAAAGCATTAATTAAATATACATATCAAGTTGATTGTGATTTAGATGGTGATTTTACTGATAATGATTCATATGCATCTTCATATGATTTCTATGTTTTATCATCAGGCTATACTTATTCAGCAGCAAATGAATTTGTAAATTTATGTAATGAATATGGCTATGCAAAAGTATTAGGTCAAACATCTGGTGGTGGAGCATGTGTTGTATTACCAACAATGTTACCTGATGGTACATCATTCCAAACATCTGGTTCAATTTCTTTAGCAAATTATGATAAAGAAAATAACAAATTAGAAATAATAGATGGTGGTATTACTGTAACAAATAATATTTCATATAAATATTTTTATGATGCTTCATATCTAAATTCATATATTGCATCACTATAAAAATATCCCCCAAAATAATTGGGGGAATTTTTATTTAAAAAGAATTGTTTTTTAATTGATCAATAAATGGTTCCCAAATAGACTTATATTGCTTTTCAGAAACTAATTCAACATCTTTAATTGTTTTAACATTTTGTTCTTTGCCAATATATATTAAATCCTTAATATAATGTTCAGGTTCATCTAAATATACATATACTAATTTATTAAGGTTTTCCTGCATAATATATAATCTAATATGTCCATCTAATAAAACATATTCATCATCAATAATTGCAACAGGTAAATATATAGAATCAAGATCATGTAATGTATTATCAATTGCTTCATATCTTTCCTTAGATATTAAAAATTCAGTAGGAAGAATAACTTTAATTGGAAGCTTATATACCATAACCTCATCAAATTCTTGATAAAATGAATTATCTAAAGTATAAATTTTAGTAATATATTTATTATTATCATGAAAGAAAGAAGAAGCTTCTTCAATATATTTATTATCATTTGTTCTAACTTTAGCAATTCTATTAATAACATTAAATTCATAATAATAAAATTCATTATTATCACTTACTGTTACACATAGATTACTTTTTCTTAATGCTTCATCATAAAATGATGATAATTTATCAAAATATATTTCCATAATTTAATCACCAAATAAATTATACAATAATATATTAACTTTTATAATATCATTTAATTAAATATTCTATTAAAATAAGTACAATTTATTATAAATTGAATTTATATACAAATAAGTGTATAATTAAACTAATCTTGTATTCGAGGTGTATAATGAAGATTTATTCTGATTATGAGAAAAAATTAAAAGATTTTGAAGCAGTAGAAAGAAATCATAATAGAGGATATAAAGTATTTTTCTTTTTCTCATTTTTAGGTTTTGCATTTTTAATTTATGCATTAATAAATCTTTTTACAAAAAAAGAATATGGGATGAATGATTTTATGCTTTTAGCAATTGGCATTGCCGTTTTTGTTTTATTTTTGATAGGTGGATTTATAAGATTTTATATCTTAAGAATTTTACCTAAAAAAAGACCCTTATTTACTGATATCTTAGATACATATAAAAAAGGTAATATTATAAAAGAACTTGGTGAATATGGCATTGATAAAGCTAATCTTGATACAATAATAGTTCCAAATGGCTATATAAGTATTGCATATATTTGTGATAAGAATTGTTATATAGAGGCTAATGTTGAAAGAGGTGGCTTTTATTTTGAAACACAGGTTTCAAAAAATGTATTATCTAATGTTGAAGTTAAGATATTTGATAAGCATTTAAAACATCAATATGGTAAGGCTCATAAATTTAGTTCAAAGAATTATAATAAAGACTTATTCTATAAAGAATTTAAGAAGTTTATAGAAGAATCAGATATTAAAGAACTTCAAATTAAATGTCAAAATGCACTAGATGAGCATAAAATGAAATATAGATAGGAGATAATAGTATGACTGAATTACAAAGAGAAAAAATCTTAAGAAATCTTGAACAAAATAGTAGAATAGAGCTTCATGATTTAGCGATTATGCTTGGAGTAAGTGAGGTTGAGCTCGCGAATGAAATCGATAAGATGACTAAAGAGCATATAATCTGTGGTTATACTACATTAATAAATTGGGATAATACTTCAAAAGAAATTGTTACAGCTTTAATTGAAGTTAAAGTAACTCCACAAAGAGGTATTGGATTTGACAATTTAGCTGAAAGAATTGCAAGATTCCCTGAAGTTACAAGTGTTTATTTAATGAGTGGTGGATTTGATTTTATGGTTATGATTGAAGGTAAGAGTATGAAAGAAGTTTCAAAATTCGTTTTTGAAAAGCTTTCTGCAGTTGAATCAATATTATCAACATCAACTCACTTTGTATTAAAGAAATATAAGGATCATGGAACATCTTTAGTTGACGTTAAAAAGGACGAAAGGATGGTCGTAAGTGCATAATGCGTAGTTTTGTTTCTAAAAAGGTTTGTGCACTTAAGCCTTCTGGAATAAGAAAGTTTTTTGATATTGCATCTGAAATTGAAGGTGTAATTTCATTAGGTGTTGGTGAACCTGATTTTGATACTCCTTGGCATATAAGAGAAGAAGGTATTTATACATTAGAAAAAGGAAAGACAATGTATACTTCTAATGCCGGCTTAAAGGAATTAAGAAAAGCAATTACATCATATCTTGAAAGAAAAATTAATGTAAAATATGATCCATTAAAGGAAGTGCTTGTTACTGTTGGTGGTAGTGAGGCTATTGATATGGCATTAAGAAGTATGATTGAAGATGGAGATGAAGTTATTATTACAACTCCATGTTATGTTTCATATGAACCATGTTGTATTTTAGCTGGTGGTAAGCCTGTTATTATTAATCTAAAGAATGAAAATCAATTTAGATTAACAAAAGAAGAGCTTGAAGCTGCAATTACACCAAAGACTAAAATTTTAATTATGTGCTACCCTAATAACCCTACTGGCGCAATAATGACTAAAAAAGATTTAGAAGCTATAAGTGAGGTTATTATTAAGCATGATATTGCAGTAATTTCTGATGAAATATATTCTGAATTAACATATGATACTAACCATGTATCTATTGCATCCATACCTGGAATGAAGGAAAGAACAATAGTTGTTAATGGATTTAGTAAAGCATATTCAATGACAGGATGGAGACTTGGATACGCTACAGGTCCTGAAGAGATTATTCGTCAAATGACAAAAATTCATCAATTTGCGATAATGTGCGCACCAACAAATTCTCAATATGCAGGTATTGAGGCATTAAATAATGGTGATGAAGACATTCGTGTAATGAGAGAAGCATATGATGAAAGAAGAAGATATGTTTTACATAGATTAGAAGAAATAGGTATTCCATGCTTCGAACCTAAGGGGGCATTCTATGTATTCCCTGATGTTAGAAAATTCGGAATGACAAGTGATGAATTTGCATTAAGATTATTAAATGAAAAGAAACTTGTAATTGTACCTGGTAATGCTTTTGGTGAATCTGGTGAAGGATTTATGAGAATAAGCTATGCCTATTCTTTAGAAGAATTGAAGGAAGCATTATCAAGATTAGAGGATTTCGTAAAAAGCTTAAAAAAATAAGAATTTAAGGCTCGTATGAGCCTTTTATTTTTCAATTTAATTTAATTGAAATAATGAACTAAATATTTTATAATTCACTTGAGGTATTACTATGGAAAGATATGAAGTAAACAAATTTATAGAAGAATATGATAAAAGAGTAAATGATTTATATGAAGCATTAGATATAAAGAATAAAAAGCCTTTATTCAATGATTTATCTAAAGAAATAAAAAGTGATACATTTTGGAACGATCAAGAAAAAGCTCAAAAAACATTAAAAGAATTTAATATTCTTAAGAGTGATATTGAACTTTATGATAAAGCTTTTAATGATTTATCTGATATAAAAGATTTAACCGATATGGCATTTACTGATAGTGAAGCTATGGATATGTTAACTGATTCGATAAAAGAATTTACTAAATATATTGATGAATCAGAAGTAAAAGCATTGTTATCAGGCAAATATGATTATAATAACTGTATTTTAGAATTCCACCCAGGTGCTGGTGGAACTGAATCTATGGACTGGGCTTTAATGCTATTTAGAATGTATCAAAGATTTTGTAGTTCAAATGGCTATAAGGCTGAAATTTTAGCATATGAACAAGGGGAAGATGCAGGAATTAAATCTGCAACATTATCTATTAAAGGTGAATATGCATACGGCTATTTAAAAGGTGAAGCTGGTGTTCATAGACTTGTTAGAATTTCACCTTTTGATTCAAATAAAAGAAGACATACTTCATTTTGTAGTATAGATGTTGTACCTGAAGTATCTGATGATAATGAAATAGAAATAAAAGATGAAGATATAAGAGTTGATACATATTTATCATCAGGACATGGAGGACAGGGTGTTAATACTACATATTCTGCAGTAAGAGTAACACATATTCCTACAGGTATTGTTGTTACATGTCAAAACGAAAGAAGTCAATTAAAAAACAAAGACACTTGTATGAAAGTGTTAAGAAGTAAGCTTTTACAAATAGAATTAAAGAAAAAACAAGAAGAATTAGATAAATTAAAAGGAACTCAAATGGCAATTAATTTTGGTTCTCAAATAAGAAGCTACGTATTTACACCATATACATTAGTAAAAGACCATAGAACAAATTATGAGGTTGGTAATGTATTAGATGTAATGGATGGAAATATTTTAGGATTTATGCAAGCATATCTAAAACTTAATGCAAAAAAGAACTAGGTGATATTTTGATAGTTAATGACTTAAAAGCATATAAGAATTATTATTTAGTTATTATAGATAATAAGGAATATAAGTTTAGTGAAGATACTATAGTAAATTTTAGATTAGTAAAAGGAAAAGAATTATCAAAGGATACTTTAAAAAAAGCTCTTCAAAGTGAAGATTTAAACTATTTTTATAATAAGGCATTACAATATCAAATAAGATATATGAAAGGAAGAGCCGAGATATTTAATTACCTAATATCTAAGGGTGTATCTATTAACAATGCTAATATCATTTTAAATAAATTAGAAGATACTAAAATATTAGATGATAAAATGGTAGCATCATCACTTACAAGATCATATATTAAAGATAAAAATGGTATTCTTTTAATTAAAGAAAAATTAAAAGATAAAGGATTTAAAAATGAGATAATAGAAGAAGTATTAAACGAAATAGATTATGATTCATATTTTGATTCTTTAAATAATTTATATAATAAAATTAAAAATAAATATGATAAATTTGATGACTATATTAGGGTTAATAAAATTAAAGCTTATCTATTATCTAGAGGATATACTTTTTCTGATATTTCTGAATTAAATATTAAGTAATATATATTTATTATGTTATTCATTAAGTTGTAAAAAAGTAAAAACTCATATTGGAAAATAACAATATATGTTAGGTATGCAAAAACTTGATTTGCATACCTTTTTTCTATATTATCCCTTTATATTGTTAAAAATGATTTTATATTGTATAATATAAAATATATTATAACTATTCAGAACGGGAGTGATAAAATGCATATAAGGGATATGATTAACGAAGATTTTTTATACTTTTATAAAAATGGAACTAATCAAGATGCATATAAAGTATTTGGTGCACACCTAGTAAAAAATGATAAGGGTGAAAATATTGCTTGTGAATTTTGCTTATATGCACCTAATGGTAAGGATTGCTATGTAGTTGGGGAATGGCAAGACTTTAGAGCTGGTGAAATTCATATGGAGCATATTATTGGTGGTATTTTTTATGCTTATGTTGAAGGAAACTTAGAATGGATGAGATATAAATATCTTATTCATACATGGCAAGATGAAGAATTATATAAGGCAGACCCTTATGCATTCTATTCACAAGTAAGACCTTCACATGATTCAAAGGTTTATGATATTGAAGGCTTTAAGTTTGAAGATGATTTATGGATGTATACAAGACCTAAAACATATGATAAGCCATTAATGATTTATGAAATGCATATAGGTTCTTGGAAAAGGCCTTGGGATGGAAGAGAATTTTTAACATTCCAAGAGGTTGCTCCTGAATTAATTAAATTTTTAAAAGACTATGGATATAATTATGTGGAATTGATGCCAATATATGAGTATCCACTAGATATGTCTTGGGGTTATCAAGGTACAGGCTATTATGCTGTAACACCAAGATACGGTAGGCCTAAAGATTTTATGTGGTTTGTACAAGAATTACATAAAGCAGGTATTGGTGTAATTATGGACTGGGTACCAGGACATACTAATAGGGATGATTTTGGCTTATATAGATTTGATGGTACATATTTATTTGAATATGATAAAGCATGTGATAGAGAAAATGAAAATTGGGGTACTGCAAATTTTGATTTAAGTAAAGGTACAACAAAATCATTTTTAATATCTAATGCAATGTTTTATTTAAAATATTTCCATGTTGATGGCTTTAGAATTGATGCTGTATCAAATATCATTTATTGGTTAGGAAATAAAGAAAGAGGCGTTAATAATGGCGCTTGTGATTTCTTAAGACAATTGTCTAAAACTATTTTCTCATATGATGATAGATTATTATTAATGGCAGAAGATTCAAGTGATTATAAAGGTGTAACATTACCTGCTGATATGGGAGGTTTAGGATTTAATTATAAATGGGATTTAGGTTGGATGAATGATACCTTGTCTTATTTTAAAAAAGATCCTATCTATAGAAGATATCATCATCATAAATTAACATTCTCAATGGCATATTTTTATTCAGAACAATTCTGCTTACCACTTTCTCATGATGAGGTAGTTCATATGAAAGGTTCACTATTAAATAAAATGCCAGGAGACCAGTGGCAACAATTTGCAAATTTTAGAATGCTTATAGGCTATATGATTGCACACCCTGGTAAAAAGCTTTTATTTATGGGCTCTGAACTTGCATCCTACGATGAATGGCATTATGAAGGTGAGCTTCCATGGAGTGTATTATCATATCCATTACATAATTCAGCAAATAGATTTGTAAAAGAAGTTACAAAATTATATAGAAACGAAAAGTCATTATATGAAAGAGAATTTGATCCTCAGGCATTTGAATGGATAATGGCTGATAATGAATTACAATCTATTTATGTTTTTGCAAGATATGCAAATGATTATCATGATCATATAATTGTTATTATGAACGCAACACCAAATACATATAATAATTATAGAATTGGTTGTAAGGATGCATCATATTATACTGAGATTATGAATAGTGATTGGGATATATATAATGGTTCTAACCATAAGAATTTAGGAAAAATTATGGTTGAAAATTATAATCAAGATAATCAAAACCATTCAATACTTATAAATATTCCACCTTTAGGAATTGTTTTCTTAAAGGCTCATTATGATGATTTAGAAGATAAAAAAGAAGTTAAAAAAATTAAAGAAAAGAAAACTAGAAGAAAGAAGGATAATAAATAATGAATTACCCATATTTCGATGATAAAGAATTATTTAAAAAAGAATTTATTTCAAATGTAGAAAACAAATATGCAATTGAATTTAAGGATTCAACATCTTATCAACAATACGTTGTATTAGGTGAGATGTTAAGAATGTATATTGCAAAAAACTGGCATGATACAGAACAAGCATGTTATAAAAAAGGTGTTAAGGAAGTCGTTTATTTCTCAATGGAATTTTTAATGGGAAGAATGATTACTAACAACCTTATGAATGCAGGTGTTTATAATATCGTAAAGGATGCATTTTCTGATTTAGGAATAGATATTAATGAGGTTGAACATCAAGAAACTGATGCCGGATTAGGTAATGGTGGTTTAGGTAGACTTGCAGCTTGTTTTATGGACTCTGTTGCTTCACTAGGCTTACCTGTAATTGGCAACTGTATTAGATACCGTTATGGATTTTTTGAGCAAGGTGTTAAAAATGGATACCAGGTTGAACACCCAGATCGTTGGCTAAAGGATGTTAACGTTTGGGAAATAAGAAAACCAGAAGAAGCTGTTGAAATACCATTCTATGGTTATATTGATATTCAATCATTAGGTAATGGCAAGCTTTTAGTAAACCATAAGGATGCAGAATATGTAAAAGCAGTACCTTATGATATTCCTATTATTGGTGATGGAAATAATTTTGTTACTACATTAAGATTATGGAGTAGTGAACCAGCATCTACATATCCTGATGATGCATTTAATTATCATAGAAACATAAGAGAAATATCATCAATGTTATATCCAAATGATGATACATTAGAAGGTAAAATTTTAAGATTAAAACAACAATATTTCTTTGTTTCTGCAGGTGTTACATCAGCAGTAAGACGTCATGTTAAAATATATGATTCTGTTAAGGATTTAGATAAGCATTTATGCTTCCATATTAATGATACCCATCCTGCATTAATTGTCCCAGAATTAATGAGATTATTAGTTGACGTATATGGTCTTGAATGGGATCAAGCATGGAATATAACTAAAAATACATGTGCTTATACAAACCATACAATTTTAGCTGAAGCATTAGAAAAATGGCCTGTTGATATTTTCCAACGCTTATTACCAAGAATTTATACTATAACAGAAGAAATTAATAGAAGATTATTAATTGAATTTGAAGAAAAATTCGGTTCTAATTCTAAAGAAGCATATGATATGGCAATCATTAAAGATGGTAGAGTTCATATGGCTAATCTTGCAATACATGGTTCATTCTCAGTTAATGGTGTTGCAAAGCTTCACACAGATATTCTAAAGAATATTGAAATGAAAACATTTAATGATTATTATCCAAATAAGTTTAATAATAAGACAAATGGTATTACTCATAGAAGATGGTGTCTACATACAAACCCAGAATTAAGAGATATTTTAAATGATTATTGTCCAAATTGGGTAAGTGATCCTGAAAAGGAATTAAAGAAACTATTAAAATATAAGGATGATAAAGAATTACAAAAGAGATTCTATAAGATGAAGCAGGCAAGAAAAGCCGCTTTAGCTAATAAGATATTTGAATCTCAAGGTGTATCCTTAGATGTAAATTCTATTTTTGACATACAAGTTAAAAGATTACACGAGTATAAGCGTCAGCTTATGAATGCCTTACATATTATGTATGTTTATAATAGATTAAAAGAAGATATTGAATTTAGAAATAATTATGTACCACATTCATTTATATTTGGTGCTAAATCCGCACCAGGATATTGGTTTGCGAAAAAGATTATTAAATTAATTAACACAATTGCTGATAAGGTTAATACTGATCCTGAAACAAACAAATATTTAAAAGTTGTATTTGTTGTTAACTATAATGTTACATATGCAGAAACTATCATGCCAGCAGCAAACATATCAGAACAAATTTCAACTGCATCTAAAGAAGCATCAGGTACATCTAATATGAAATTTATGATGAATGGTGCAATTACTTTAGGTACACTTGATGGTGCTAATGTTGAAATTGCTAATTTCGTTGGTGAAGATAATATCGAAATATTTGGTATGAATGCTGAAGAGGTTACATCTATTTATAGAAATGGTGGATATAATCCTATGGATATTTATAATTCAGATGATAGAGTTAAGACTGTAATTGATCAATTAACTAATGGATTCTTTACAAATGTAGGTCAGGGTGAATTTGATGCAATAAGAGACAATCTATTATATTCAGATAATTATTTTGTATTAAAGGATTTTGCATCATATATTCAAGCACATGAAGAATTAAATGAATTATATAAAGATCAATCTAGGTGGTTAAGTGCTTCAATTGTTAATACAGCAATGTCTGGTTATTTCACAACAGATAGAACAATGAGAGAATACAATAGGGATATTTGGCATACTAAGCCAATTAAGTTTGATAAGTAAAATAAGAGGTTTTTATGTTAGAATTTAAGATGATTGATAATCTTTTAGATTCTTTAAAAAAATATAAAAAAATAACAAGTATCATTTCAGCAGTAAGATTATTCTTACTGCTTGTACTTGTTATAGAATTTATTTTATTGTTTTCTCTAAAAGAATATCTTATTTATGGAATAATAATATTTATAACTTTAATAATATTTTTATTATTTATAATACTTACTAATAAATATTATAAATATTATGAATCATTATTGGATAAGGATAAATGTTATAAAACTCATTTAAACAGAAGAGAATTAAAACTAAATTCTTTTAATGATTTAGGTGAAGATTTTAAAAATAAAAATGATTATAAGATATCTGATTTAGATTTATTTGGTAGAAATTCCTTATATCAATATTTAACATCAGCAAAAACTAAAAAGGGTAGAATTCTTTTAGCAAACCAACTTACAAATCCTAAAGAAATGTCAGAAGATTTTTCTTTAATGGTAAATGAATTTGCGAAAAATGAAGATTCAATTGATATAGAGGCATCACTTTACCATTTTAAAAATACTAAAAAGGTAAATTATGATGAATTAATGAGTGTAAGTAAAAATAAGATTAAATTTAAAATTACTCATATATTACCTTTATTATCTTTTTTAGGTATGGTATCTTATGCAATACTTGTTTTATTACTAGGTTTAAATCCATTTATTTTAATTATATTTTTAATCACAAATTTATTCTTTTGTAAAATATTTTTACAAAATGAAATATTTAAATTAGATGGTGGAATGTATCAAGATACATCAAATGCATATTTATATGTAAGTAATGTAATTATTAATAATAAAATATCTACCAAAAGATTTGATGAAATAAAAAATAATTTATCAAATGAAGTTATATATATTAAAAAATTAAAAAGCATTTATGGTCTTTTTAATTTAAAAAAGAATGCGATAATTGATGTTATATTAAATACATTATTTATTAGTGATTTTTGGTTGATTCTATATTATAACATTAATACTTTAAAGGTATCTAATATAAAGAATACATTTGATGATATTGCAGAAGTAGAAGTTGCGTTATCGCTTGCAAATGTAGGAATTGATAATAATATATATACATTACCTTTAAAAGATTCAATAATTGATGTAGAAGAAATGTATCATCCTTTAATTAAAAATTGTGTTCCAAATGATATCAAATTTGACCATGGTATAATTTTAACTGGTTCTAATATGAGTGGTAAAACTACTTTTATGAGAACATTAGCTATAAATGAAATATTATATATGGCAGGTGGATTATGCTTAGCTAAATCATTTAAAGCACCACGATTAAAGGTTTTAACTTCATTACGTGCAAACGATATGTTAAATGAAGGCATTTCTACATTCTATGCAGAAATATTAAGAATGAAAGAAATGATGAAATATTATAATGAAGAAAGATGTTTAATTTTAGTTGATGAAATATTTAAAGGCACTAACACTAATGATAGAGTTAATGCCTCAGCTAAGGTTATTAAAAAATTATTAGATTCTGATACTATATTTATTATTTCTACTCATGATTTTGAATTATCAAAAGAAGAAGGAATTAAAAATTATCATTTTAATGAAGAATATATTGATGATAAAATTACTTTTGATTATAAAATTAAAAATGGTGTATCAGATACTACAAATGCAATCTATTTACTTAAGATGGCAGATATAATCTAACATTTTAATGGCTCCATTATGTTCCTGATCAAATTCAGTAATATATTGGGCCATTTTTTTAATTTCATTATCTCCATTTTTCATTGCAATGGTAATATCTGATATTTTAAACATATCTAGATCAGATATTGAGTCTGTGATTGCAATTACCTTATAATCTTTATAAATATTTTTTAAAATTTTCCCTATTTTTAATTTATTAAATATTTCTTTTTTTATTCTTAATATTTCTCTATTTTTATCTTTTCCAATAGATTCAAAATATAAATTAGATTCATTTAAGTATTTTTTTAAATCATCAGATTTATCGTTAGAAATTGCAATATTAATAGTTAAAATATCTGAATCAATTATATCTTTTATAATAAAATTCTTAGGATAGAAGAATTTTAATCTATCTTTATAATGTGTAACGAAGCTAAAGTCTTTTGCTTCACCAAATGTCGTATAAATTGAATTATTAAATTTATTAATTATATCCATTATTGTAATTGAACTGATAGAAGAATAGTAATAAGAATCATTAATCTTTGCTATAGATGATGAAATAGATGCAATATCACATTTAATACCATTATTATTAATCCAATCCAAAAGAGTATTGAATTTTTCTTCTGATATAATACACATTTTATTATCTTTTAAAAAGTTATTTAATAATAGTTTTGAATCAGAAGTTAAATCTATTAAATTGTTAGTAAGTGTACCATCGAAATCCATTAAACATAAGTAATTCATCTTATCGCCTCATAAATAATATTATATTATTTATAAATAATTTTCAATTTCAATTTAATATTCTTTAAATTTATTCTTGATTATACTATAATATAAGTATTATGGGAGGTATTAATATGTTTAATTTTACATTCCCAATAAGAATAGATTTCTCATCAATCCTAAGCTTTTTAATTGGAGTATTTTTTGGTGCGATTATTATTCTTTTAATTTATGTTTTATTAGTATTATTATCTTTGCATGATAAAAGATACATTGTTAAAACAGAAGAGGATTCATTACAGGATAGTGATGTTAAAAGAATGGTTTTAGAGGCACAAAAAACTTTTAAGGATAAAAGTTTAAGAGGTGATTTGTCAAAACCAGCTTATTGTAAAAATATTGTTTCTGACCTAGCTTTAGAGATTGCATCTAGATATTATCCTAATTCTAAGCATCCATTATTAGAATTAAGTGTTGATGAAATTGTTGTTTTAATTGGTTATATTCAAAAGAGAATAGATGAACTATTGAATAGAAAAGGTTTAAGATTATTACTTAGATTAAAAGTTTCTCAAATAGTTGCGTTATCAAAAACAACAATTAATGTTACTTCATCTAAAGCATTTAAAACTACTGTTAATGCTAATAAGAAGTTCCAAAAGGTAAAGAAGGTATTAAATGTTATTAATCCAGCTACATGGTTTCGTACTTTAGTTATTAATAATACTATTGGAATTATTATTAACAAGTTATGCTTAATAGTAATTGCGATTGTAGGTGAAGAGACTTATAAGATTTATTCTAAGAAGGTATTCCAAAAAGAAGTTGATTTAGAAACTAATGTAGAAGAGCTTTATAATGAGCTTGATAAAGAAATAATTGAGAATAAAAAATCACTTGAAAAAGAGAATGAAGAAGCAAATAAAAAAGAAGCTAGTGACGATATGTCATTAAAAAGATACCCATATGTTTTATCAAATGATGATTTAAAATATGAAAGAAATATAGATGAAACTATAAGTATGTTAAAGAGGGATTAGATATGTTTACTAAAAAGAAAAAACAAGAAGCAGTTATAATTGAAGATAATGATGAAAACTTTGAAATTTTTCAGGAATATAGAGCTGATGAGCATATCGCTGAAAGAAGAAAATTTCGTCCTACTCAGGTAGCAAGTCCATATTTTGGTACTCATGTTGCTGATAAAAAGAGTTTCATTGATAATTCTGGATATAATGATGTTGATGATGCATATGATTATTTAAGAGATGAAGAAGCAAAGCATTTATCAAAAGAAGATGTTATTAAAAAGCATGGTAGTGAGTACTATGAATTCCAAATTTTAGATAATGAAAAGCTTAAAGAAATTGGTGGCGGAGAATATGATGATTCTAAGCTTCAAAAGATTAAGCCTAAGCAGGTTAATCGTTCTACTATGTTAGATAGTCTTATTGCATCTAATGTTGATGAATTAGATATAGATGATGATACTAATTCTAATACAAATGATGATATTTCATTTGATTCTAATTTAGAACAAATGAATACTGAAAATGATGAACCAGAATTCAAAATTCATATTGATTTAGATGAGGATATTGAAGATGAGCCTAAGGACTTTAGCTTCAATGGATATGATGAATCATTAGATAAGCCTAAACAGGCTAATATTCCATCTTTCTTAATTAAGAATGAAAAGGAAGAAAAGGATAATGATAGAGAAGCTTTAAAACAAATTAAAAATGATGTTGATTCAAGTGATTTATCATTTGATAATGTACCAAATTTAAAGACTCCAAATTTATTCTTTGATGATGATGTTAAAAAGCCAGACTTAACTGAAGAACAAAAGAATTATAAGAATCCTGCAGTATCTAAAGAAATGTCTATTGAGGATGCAATACGTATGTCTAAGGGCGGTACTGTTGTACCAGGACATGAGGGTGAAAATACTGTAAGAGGATTAGATAATATATCTAGAGTATCTAAACCAAAAGAAGATGTTTCTTTAAGAAATAATGCACAAGAAATGAATTCTATGCCAAAGCCTGAGCCTAAAAAGGAGGCACCAAAGCCTAAGGTTGAGGTTAATAAATATAAGAATTATAAGGTACCATATAAGAAATTATTCCCTAAGAGTGATGGAAATATTGATTTACATCCACAATGGCTTGAGGAAAAGAAGACTATCATTAACGAGACTTTAAAAGCATTCGGAATTGATGGTGAAGTTGTTGCATATACAAAGGGTCCTGCCTTCACATTATATGAGGTTGGCGTTGCAACAGGTGTAAATGTTAAGAAATTTGGTAATATTGTAGATAACCTAAAAATGGTATTAAAAGCACCATCAATTAGATTACAAATACCTATTCCTGGAAAAGCTACAGTTGGTATTGAAGCACCAAATGATAAGGCTGATGTAGTTAAGTTTGGTGATATTTGTTCGGATTCATTCTTACTTGATGGTAAGCCATTAAATGTTGTATTAGGTAAAAATATTGATGGTACTCCTGTATATGAAAATATTACATCAATGCCTCACTGTTTAATTGCTGGTGCAACTCAATCAGGTAAATCAGTATGTATTAATACAATACTATGCTCACTTATTACAAAGAATTCACCTGAACAATTAAAATTAATATTAGTAGACCCTAAGAAGGTTGAAATGTCATTCTATGAAGATATTCCACATCTTGCAACTCCAGTTTTAACTGAACCTGATGAAGCAGGTGAAGCATTAAAGTGGGCTTGTACAGAAATGGATAGAAGATATATGGTATTCCAACGTAATAGAGTTAGAAATATCGGTGATTATATTCAAAAGCAAAAGGATCATCCAGAACTTAATTTAGAAAATTTACCTTATTATGTAATTATTGTAGATGAATTTAATGATTTAATTATGCAGTGTGGTAGTGAAGTAAATGATTCAATTGTCAGATTAGGACAAAAAGCTAGAGCCTGCGGTATTCATGTAATACTTGCAACACAAAGACCTACTGCAGATATCGTTAATGGTACAATTAAGGCAAACTTCCCATGTCGTATTGCCTTCCGTGTTGCTTCATCAGTTGACTCATCAGTTATTCTTGATGAAACAGGTGCAGAAGAATTACTAGGACGTGGTGATATGATCATTAAGAATAATGGTAATCCAATTCGTGCACAAGGTGCATATATTTCTGATTCTGAAATTGAAGGAATTTGTTCATATTTAACAACATCTTATGAACCTGATTATGTATTTACTCATGAGGAATTAAGAGATAGTTTACAAAAGAGCCAAGGTGGAGCATCAGGTGGTTCATCTTCAGGTAAAGCAAATAGTGAATCAGAAGAATTAATTGAATCTGTTGCAAGATTCTGTGTAGATGGACAAGCTTGTTCAATTAACGCAATTCAAAATCAATTTGGTCTTGGATTTAATAGAGCATCAAGAGTTGTTGCAATACTAGAAGAAAGAGGAATTGTGTCACCTAAGGCTGGTACTAAGCCAAGAGATATTTTAGTTGATTCATTCCAGTTAGACCAAATCTTTGGGTCTTCAGATTAGAATTATTAGGTGAATCTATGGAAAATAACATAAATCTTAATAATAACAATTCCTCTATAGATTCATCTATTGAGGAAAAGAAAAAGAAAAAATTATTTATAAAAATTGTTGTATTTTTATCTATATCATTTGTATTACTTTTAACTACTTTAATTAATATTTCAAGAATTGTAATGTTTTCAAATATATTTGGTTCATTTATTGGTAATGTAAAAGCATTAGGATTAGTAATATATTTGATATCAACTATATTATTCTTTGGATATTATTTAGCATTAACTATAATATTAATTTTATATAAATATAAATTTAATAAGGATTGGTATCCTTTAGTATTAAAGCTTGATAATAAGCTTGATTTATTATCATTTATAGCAAAATGCTTTTCATTATTATTATTCTTG
This sequence comes from uncultured Erysipelotrichaceae bacterium, assembly GCA_902783745.1. Classification (GTDB taxonomy): domain Bacteria; phylum Bacillota_I; class Bacilli_A; order Acholeplasmatales; family Anaeroplasmataceae; genus Anaeroplasma. The sequence continues at coordinate 6,841 of CACZRY010000055.1, read as the reverse complement.
CTTATCTTTGTTGCAACTCCATGTGTGGTTGTGGGAAGTAGTATGTATCCTACATTTGAGGATGGTGATGCAATTATTGCATCTAACCTATTTTATGTACCTAAAAAGGGTGATGTTGTAATATTTGATTCACATGATTATCAATCAACAGGATTTAATAATGATGATTCACATTCATTTTATATTAAAAGAGTTATTGCAACTAAAAATGATATATTAACCTTTGATTATGAAAATAATCTATTTTATGTAAATGATGATAATATTTCAGATTTTAGTAATACTATTTCAATTGAATCTGCAGATGATTGCTGGTATAGTATTTTAAAGTCAATTAATAATATTACTAATACATATACTGATATGGAATTAGATACTGCAACAACTATCACTGTACCAAAGGGTTATTTATTGGTATTTGGTGATAATAGAACTAACTCATTAGATAGTCGTGTATTTGGTGTAATATCTACAAAATCTGTATTTGGTAAGGCTATTTTTAGACTATTCCCATTTAATAAATTTGGTTCATTTTAGGAGTTTTTTATGAAAGACATTCAGTGGTTCCCTGGCCATATGGCTAAGGCTAAAAGAGAAATTGAAGAATATATTAAGAAGGTTGATTTAGTTATTGAACTAAAGGATGCAAGAATTCCATATTCATCAACTAATCCTCTTTTAAATGATATTATTAAGAATAAACCACGTTTAGTTATTCTTACAAAAGCTCAAATGGCTGATCCAAAGGTAACTAAAGAATGGATTAATTATTATAAAAATAACAATATTTTAGCATTAGATATTGATAGTGAAGCAAATTATAATATTAAGCAAATAATTCCTTATTGTAATAAAGCATTAGAAGAATTATTTAAGAAAAGAATGGATAAAGGAATAAAATCTAAGGATATCAAAGCTATGATTGTTGGTATACCTAATGTTGGTAAATCTACTTTAATTAATAAGCTTGCGAAAAGAAAGGCTGTAGTTGTTGGTGATAAGCCAGGTGTTACAAAGAGTGAAAGTTGGATTCAAATAGAAGACTCTTTAAGATTACTTGATACACCAGGTGTACTATGGCCAAAGTTTGAAGACCAAACTGTTGGTTTAAAACTTTTTATGGCTGGTTCTATTAAAGATGATATATTAGATTTAAATGAATTAACCATAAGAGCTATTGATTATATAAAAGAATATTATAAAGACTTATTAATGAAAAGATATGATATTATAGATATAGAATCAAAAGATTCATATCAAATTTTAGAAGAGATTGGTATAAGAAGAGGCGCCCTTAAAAAGGGTGGAATAATTGATTTCGATAGAGCTGTAAAATTATTTTTATATGACTTAAGAAATGTTAAGATTGGAAGGATGAGCTATGAGACACCACAAATATGATGATATAGATATGTATAAATATGAAAATGATTTATACGATAGTGGAGTTAAATTAATTGCAGGTGTTGATGAAGCAGGAAGAGGACCTCTTGCAGGACCTGTTGTTGTTGCGTCTGTAATATTAGATGAATTTGATAGGATTCCAGGCTTATTTGATTCAAAGCAAATATCTGAGAAAAAAAGAGAAGAGCTTTATAAGGAAATAATTAAAAGATGTAAGGCATATAAAATTATTTATGTTTCAGTTAAGGATATAGATAACTTAAATATTTATCAAGCAACTAAAAAAGGCATGTTTGAAGCAATATTAGGTTTAAAAATACAACCAGAACATGTATTAATTGATGCGATGCCTATGGATGAATTAAAAATTGATCATACATCAATAATTCATGGTGATGCCTTATCAGCTTCTATTGCAGCAGCATCTATTTTAGCAAAAGTATCAAGAGATCATTATATGGAAAAGATGGATATAAAATATCCTAATTATGGATTTAAGAATCATAAGGGGTATGGTACTAAATCACATATAGAAGCAATTTATAAATATGGTCCATCTAAAATTCATAGAAAAACTTATGCACCTGTATCTGATATTATCCAAAAGAATAGACAATTCCAATTAGATTTATTTGATGATGATAATGAAGATTATAATCATGAGGAGAATTAGGGAGTAATGTTTAGAAATAGACATTATTTCCCTATTTTATTTTTTCAAAAATATTTTAATGAACTTTTTATAAAATTCTAATTATTTTCATAAAATATTTATATATTTTATATAAGGATAAAGAAAAAATATGTCCTTGACTTTATATTGTTTTTGAAATAAGATTAAGGGCGTTAGGACGGTGATAGTATGGATAAAATCATAATTGTGGAATCACCAACTAAGACACATTCCATCAAATCGTTTTTAGGAGATGGATATACTGTCTTGTCAAGTATGGGCCATGTATCTGACCTTTCAACAAAGGGAAAAGGCGGTTTAGGCATTGATATTGAAAATGGATTTACTGCTGATTATGTGGTTATGCCAGAAAAGGCAAAATTAGTTAATGAATTAAAAAAAGCATGTAAGGGACATCAAGTGTTCTTAGCATCCGACCCCGATCGTGAGGGAGAAGCTATTGCATGGCACCTTGCAAAAATTTTAGGTTTAAGCTTTAATGATAATAATAGAATTGAATTCCATGAAATAACAAAAACTGCTGTATTAGAAGCACTTAAAAATCCTCATAAGATTAATCAAGATATGGTTTCAAGTCAAGAGACTAGAAGAATCATTGATAGAATTTTAGGTTTTAAGCTATCTAAGCTTTTACAAAAGAAGATAGGTTCTAAGTCTGCAGGACGTGTTCAATCTGTAGTATTATTATTAATATGTAATCTAGAAAAAGAAATAAGAGCTTTTATTCCAACTGCTTATTATGAAATGGAAGCTATTTTTGATGGCTTTAAATTAAAATTAAATAAGATTAAAGATTTTTCTATAACTTCTAAGAATAGAATTACAGATAGAAGTATATTAGAAGATTTAGCACCAAGACTAAATGAATTTGTTGTATCTGATATTGTAACTAAAAAAGTTACAAGACAGCCACAGCCAACATTTACAACATCTACATTACAGCAAGATGCATCATCTAAGTTAGGATTCTCACCAACACGTACAATGAGTGTTGCACAATCATTATATGAAGGTGTAAAAGTTGGTCATGAAGAAGTCGGTTTAATTACTTATATGAGAACTGATTCTACAAGACTTGCTGATTCATTTGTAAAAGAAGCTACTGGTTTTATAAATTCTAAATATGGTAACAATTATTTAGGAAGTGTCCATAAGAAGAATCAAAAGGGTATGCAGGATGCACACGAAGGTATAAGACCTACATCTATTGCAAGACAACCAGAAATTATAAAAGAGTATTTAACATCTGATCAATATAAGCTTTATAATTTAATTTATAAAAGAACATTAGCATCTTTAATGTCTAATGCGATATTTAATCAAACAAATGTTATTTTTGAAAACACTGACTCATTATGGAATGTGTCTGGTTCTCAAATTATATTTGATGGTTATTTAAAAGTATATAAAGATGATAATGATGAAGATAGTATCCTACCTTTATTTAAAACTGGTGATAAATATACTGCTAACAGTATAAATATTTTAGACAAACAAACCGAACCTAAAAAGAGATATACTGAAGCATCTATTATTAAGGATATGGAAACCCTTGGAATAGGTAGACCATCAACTTATGCACAAACAATTAAAACATTAAAGGATAGAGATTACATCAAACTTGATAAGAAATCAATTGTTCCAACTGAACAAGGTATGCTTACAAGCGATAAGCTACAGGATTATTTTGAAAAGATAATTAATGTAGGTTATACTGCTGAAATGGAAACAGACCTTGATGAAATTGCACAAGCAAAAGAAAAAAAGATAAATGTATTAAATAGATTTTATTCTGATTTTATGTCTCAGTATGAAGAGGCAGCAAGTAATATGGATTCTAAATATCCTATTGAAACAGATGAGACTTGTCCTATTTGTGGAAATAAGCTTGTAATAAGATTAGGTAAGTATGGTGAATTCGTTTCATGTTCAAATTATCCTGATTGTAAATATATTAAAAAAGAAGAGCTTGATGATACTGATACAGGAATTTTATGTCCTACTTGTAATAAATATAATCTATTTAGTAAGGTTGCTAAGTCTGGTAAGAATAAAGGTAATACTTATTATGCATGTAAGGATTATCCAAAATGTAAAACAATATTTAATGATAAGCCAACACATGACATTTGTCCAAATTGCGGAGCTATGATGTTACTTGATAAGGATATGAAGGAATATTGTAGTAAGCATTGTAATGATGTAATTGATGTTAAATGTCCATCATGTAAGACTGGTCATTTTGTTAAGCATACAGCATTAAGAGGAAGAAATAGAGGAAATGTGTTCTATTCATGCTCAAATTTCCCTAAATGTAAGGTTTTATATAACGACTGCCCAACTAATGAGGTATGTGATAGATGTGGTGCTATAATGCTTAGAAATAAGGATGGAGAATTATATTGCTCAAAGAGATGTGATGATCCTACAGCAAACTATGTACAAGAAGAAATGGATTTAGGTCCTATTGAGACTGTTGTTACATGCCCATCTTGTAAGAAGGGTAGATTAATAGAAAGAATTGCTAAGTCTGGTAAGAACAAAGGCAATAAATTCTATGGTTGTTCTAACTTTCCAAAATGTAAAAATATTATATCTTTAGAAGAGTATAACAAGATTGTTTTAGAACTTGGATTAGATGCTCCTATAGATGATAATGAAGAAGAATAAGCTTTAATAAAAAGAAATAGGGAAATTTTTCCCTATTTTTCCTTTTTTAAATAAATTTTTATGTTATAATATCTTCGATATGGAGTGAAATCTATGGGATTTTTTGATTTATTTAAACGTAAAAAAGATAAGAAAAAAGAAGAAAAATATAAATTAGGTCTTCATAAGACAAGAGAAGGTGCGTTAAAATCACTTTCTGAATTGTTAAATGGATCTAATGAAATTGATGATGAATTATTTGATAGATTAGAAGAAGTATTCATTATGGCAGATATCGGTGTTGATACTGTTGTTGATTTTATCGATGGTCTAAGAGATGAGGTAAAAAATAAGCAAATTACTGATGTTAAGCTTTTACAAGAAATGATCATTGATAGAATGTTTGAAATCTATTTAAATGGTGAAATCGTTAATGCTAACTTAAACATTAATAAGGACGGTTTAACTGTTGTATTATTTGTTGGTGTTAATGGTGCTGGTAAGACAACATCAATTGGTAAGATTGCAAATCAATATAAGAAGCAAGGCAAGAAGGTTTTAGTTGCAGCAGGAGATACATTCCGTGCTGGTGCAATTGAACAGCTTAAGGTATGGGCAGAAAGAACTGGCGTTGATTTTATTTCAAGAGAAGCTGGTGCTGACCCTTCATCTGTAATGTATGATGCAATTGTTAAAGCTAAAAATGAAGGCTATGATATGCTATTATGTGATACTGCAGGTCGTCTTCAAAATAAAGCAAACCTTATGGCTGAGCTTTCTAAGATGAAAAGAGTATTACAAAAAGAAATGCCTGATGCACCACATGAAACTTTATTAGTTGTTGATGCAACAACAGGACAAAATGGTATGTCACAAGCTAAGGCTTTTGGTGAGGCAACAGATGTATCTGGTATTGTATTAACAAAGCTTGATGGTACATCTAAGGGTGGTATTGTACTTGCAATAAGACATGAGCTTGGAATACCTATTAAATATATTGGTCTTGGCGAAAAGGTTGATGACCTAGAAATATTTGATATTGAAAACTATTTATATGGATTATTTGCTGACTTCTTTGATGAGGATAAGAAATAATGCAAGATAATAGAGAAGATTTAATAGAATTATATGATATTTATAAAGAGCTTTTAACTGATAAACAAAAAACATATTTTGAAGATTATTTTTATATGGATTTATCTTTAAGTGAGATTGCAAATAATAATAATGTTTCAAGGAATGCAGTTTTTGATCAAATAAAAAGAGTTGAAAAAGCACTTTATGAATATGAAGAAAAATTACATTTAAAGAAAAAAATCTTTAAACTTGAATCTTTAGAAGTAAATGATGATATTAAAGAATTGATTTCTAATATCATTTGGGAGGAGATTTAATTATGGCATTTGATAGCTTATCAAGTCGCTTACAAATGGGACTTAGAAGACTTACTGGTAAAGGTAAGCTAAATGAAAAAGATATTGATGACATGTTAAGAGAAGTAAGATTATCTTTACTTGAAGCCGATGTTAATTATAAGGTTGTAAAGAAATTCTTAGCTGACATAAAAGAAGAAGCCCTTGGCGAAAAGATTATGAAGGGCTTAAACCCAGGACAACAGGTTGTAAAAATTGTTCGTGAAGAATTAAAAAAGGTTTTGGGTGATGAAGTTGTTGAAATCAACCAAAAGAAGAGCGGTATGACAGTTGTAATGATGGCCGGTTTACAAGGTACAGGTAAAACAACTGCAGCAGGTAAGCTTGCGTTATTCTATAGAAAAACTAAAAAGCTTAAGCCATTCTTAATTGCAGCTGATATTTATAGACCAGCAGCAGTTGATCAGCTAGTTACATTATCTAAACAAATCAATGTACCTATTTATGAAAATGGTACTAAAGAAAAAGCAGAAAACATTGTTAAGGAAGGCTTAAAGCAAGCAAAAGAAGCTGGCGCTAATTTCGTAATCATAGATACTGCAGGTCGTTTACAAATTGATGAAGCCATGATGCAGGAATTAAAGAACGTTAAAGAAATAGCACATCCAGATGAAATATTATTAACAGTAGATTCAATGGCTGGTCAGGATGCAGTTAATGT
>CACZRY010000054.1 GCA_902783745.1 uncultured Erysipelotrichaceae bacterium | reverse complement strand
TTATAATGTTTTTTATTCCAATCAATAATTGCATCATAATAGCCATCAAAAGGCTCTGAATATCCAAATATTTTATTATCTAATACATTCTTAAGTTTATCTATTACAATATCTGGGAGATTAAAATCCATATCTGCAACCCATAATGGCAGAATATCTTTATTTTTCCCTCTTTTTTCTGCAAAATCCCATTTAAGTGAGTTCGTATTATGTCTATCAATTTCTTTATCTAAATCAATCATAAATAGCCCCCTTTAAATCATTTATTAAGTCTTCTACATTTTCTATTCCTATAGATATTCTTAAAAATCTTTCATTAATCCCCTTAGCTTCTCTTTCTTCTTTTTTTAGATCAGCATGTGTTTGCTTCATAGGATATGTAATAAGTGAATCTACCCCTCCTAAAGATTCTGCATATTGAAATATCTTAACATCTTTTAATATTTTTTTTGCAAGTTCTTCTGATTCAACCTCAATTGATATCATACCACCAAACCCAGTGGCTTGTTTTTTAATTATTTCATATCCTTTATTATCTTTAAAACCTACATAAAAAACCTTTTTAATTTTATTACAATCCCTTAACCATAAAGCTACTTTATATGCATTATCATTAATTCTATCCATTCTTATAGGTAAAGTTTTTATTCCTCTTTCTATTAAGAAACAATCAAATGGTGATAACTGACCCCCAATTGTTTTTGAAAAATATAATATTTTTTCTGAAAGTTCTTTTGTCTTACACACTACAAAACCTGCAAGTGTATCATTATGACCACCTAAGTATTTAGTTCCTGAATGCAGTACAATATCAGCACCAAGTGAAAGTGGTTTTTGATAATAAGGTGTTAAAAATGTATTGTCTACTATTACAATTATTCCATGCTTTTTAGCAATATCTGATACTCTTTTAATGTCAGTTACTTCCATTAACGGATTTGATGGAGTTTCAATATAAATTGCTTTTGTATTATTTTTTATTGTCTTTTCTAATAAATCTATATCAGATGTATTAATAAAGCTATACTCTATACCATTGCTATTACAGACATTATTAAATAATCTTAATGCTCCACCATATAAATCATATGTTGATATTATATGATCCCCTCTTTTAAATAACATCATACTTACAGTAATTGCTGTCATTCCAGAAGAGAAAGCATATGTTGCATATCCTCCTTCTAAAGCATTAACTGTATTTTCAAGATGAGTTCTTGTAGGATTTGATAATCTTGAGTAACTGTATGGACTATCAACATCTACACCTTTATGGACAAATGTTGCTGATTGACATATTGCTTGATTCAATGTTCCCCATTCATCCTTTTTATTTAAATCCGCATGTAAACATAATGTTTCAAATTTCATATTTAACACCTTCTAACTTTACTTGTATTCTCTTTTATCTCTATTGTGCTCTGTATTCCATTCACTAAGATCTGGGCCTAATGGTAAAATCTTATATGGATTTGGAACACAGCATAGATGATAATGCTTTTTTATTGCATCAAAATTTGTTGTATCAAAAAACCCCTTAGTTTGATATAAATCTCTAGCATATGCCCATAAGTTTTTATAGTCTTTTAATCTTTTTAAGTTAACTTTAAAAGCATTATAATAAGCTATATCAAATCTGACTAAAGTTACATATGCTCTTATATCTGCTTCAGTAATTTTATCTCCAAATAAATATCTTGAATGCTCTAATCTTTCCTCAAGCTCATCAAGCTTTTTAAATACATTAATAACTGCATCATTATATGCTTCTTGTGTTCTTGCAAATCCTGCCTTATATACCCCGTTATTTAATTTATCAAATAAATCATCATTAAACTTGTCAATTTCTTCTCTTTTTTCTATAGGATATAAGTCTGGCGCATTTACTTTATGATACTTAGTCCATTTAGTTTCAAAATACTTTGTCAAATTGAAATAATCATTATTTACTACTTTTTTTGTCTTTAAATCAACTAACGCAGGTACAGTTGGTCTTCCTTTATAATCAGGATCTGTTGCCAAATATAACTCACTTAAATAATGAACCTTAAGAACTGAATCAACATTATCTTTATCTAATGTAAATGCCCAATCACTTGTTTCTTTATCTGGGCGTACTGGATCTAGTGTTCCTACACTAATAACATCCTCAAGCCCCAATAAGCTTCTTACAATTATGCTTCTATGTGCCCAAGGACAAACAGGTGCCCAAATCAAACGATATCTATTTGCTTCTACCTTTAATTCCCCTTCTTTATCACCAAATGGTGTTGTAAATCTATTTGGTTGTCTTATAAATTTTCCACCTTCACCTTGTTCAGATGATTTTTTTAATTTTGAAACATAATCTGAATCTAAAGTCTTTTTTCTACTTATACTGCATAAGCTACCTTCTTGCATATTTACACCTCAAATAATCCTTCAGTTGATAAATAGTGATCTCCACCATCTGGAAATATAATTACTATATTCTTTCCACTATTTTCCTTACGCTTAGCTACCTCTACAGCTGCACTTAATGCAGCTCCTGCAGATATACCAATTAAAATACCTTCTAGTTTTGGTAAAAGTCTTGTATATTTATATGCATCCTCATCAGTAACATCAATTACCTCATTAAATAAAGAAACATCTGTTGTTTGAGGAGTTGCACCACCACCAATACCTTGAATTTTATGTGGCCCTGGTTCACCACCATTTAAAATCGCACTACCTTTAGGTTCTACTGCAATAATTTCTAAATCAGGCTTTTTTTCTCTTAAATAATGTCCTGTACCACTAATAGTGCCTCCTGTACCAGTACATGCAAGAAAAATATCAATATTACCATCCATATCATTCCATATTTCAGGACCTGTTGTCTTATAGTGCGCTCCAGGATTATTTGGATTTTGTCCTTGTTTTGGAGTATAAGAATTTGGTATTTGTTCAGCTAATTCCTGAGCCTTAGCTCCACCACCAGCCATATTTAATTGCTTTGGTGTAAGGTATACCTCTGCACCATATGCTTTTAATAATTTAACTCGCTCTATACTCATGTTTTCTGGCATAGCAATCTTAATTTTATATCCCTTTGCTGCTGCAACCATTGCAAGACCAATACCTGTATTACCACTAGTTCCTTCTATAATTGTAGAATCCTTTGTAAGCTTTCCTTCTTTTTCAGCTTCTAAAATCATATTATATGCTGCTCTATCTTTTACTGATCCACCTGGATTCAAGAATTCAAGCTTTGCATATATATGAGCATTAAGTCCTAATTCTTTTTCTAATCTATTTAATTTGATTATAGGTGTTTTCCCTATAAGATCTAAAACACTATCATAATATTTTGACATAATTAAAGCCTCCACTTGACTATTTTCTTTTCTATTTTATTTACGACTATATCAATAATTGTTGTAACTAAAGCGATAGTCACAATACCTGCAAGAACTCTTCTATAATCCGCATATGCTTTATATGTTTCTGTATAAAAGCCTATTCCTCCATTTATACCAATCATTTCAGCTGCTACTAAGCACATGAATGCGCCTCTTAATGATTTAGAAATAGAAATAATTATACCAGGTAAGCAATATGGTAATACTACCCTGTATATCATTTCGAAATTTCCTACTCCCATTACTTTAGCCGCATCAATTATCTTCTTATCTATTTGAGAAACTCTAGTTATCATTCCCTGTAATGTTGGCCAAAATACTGCTAAAAATATAATTGCTATTGCAGCAATCTTAAATGGAAACCACATAATTAACCATGCTGTGATAAGTACAGGTGGTATCAATGTTATAACATTAGTAATTGGTATTGTTACTTCACTAGCTCTTTTAAACCATCCTGCAATTAAGCCTAATATAGTTCCACTAATTATTGCAAATAAGAAACCAAAAAACAATAATTCCAACGAATCTAAAACATTATTCCATATTTTTATATAATCTGTTTTAAAAACGTAAAATAATCCTTCTGGTGATGGAATTAACAAATCATTTTGAACAAAGCCAAATTTATATGATAAATCCCAAAACAATAAAAATATATATATAATAATTATCAAGTCAGTAGCGGATTTTTTATTAGTAAAAAATAATTTAATAAAATATAATCCAAAAGCTATTAATAAAACAATAACATATGGTGTTGCATCATAAGTTTTATTATGCTCTGTAAAGTAGCCAACATTATATCCAACTATAATATTTATTATTAAAAGAGATACTGCTATTAAAAAACCTATTAAATGATATTTTATATTTTCTTTTGAAAAAAAGGATTTAACCTTTATTTTAAAAGAATAAATCAAATTTAAAAATATATTTTTTATTCTCATAGCTTTACCTCCTCATAAATATTTTGCTCAATATTTTCATAAAAGGAAGAAATAAGCTTTCTATGTATTTCTTCGTAATGAACCTGACCAACAAGCTCTTCTCTTATTCTAGGATAAGGTAAATCAATATCAATAGCTTGTTTAATATGTTTAGGTTCCATAACAATTACCCTATCAGCTAATAAAATAGCCTCATCAATATCATGAGTTACAAATATAACTGTCTTCTTATGTATTTTTGATAATTGAGAAACAAGTTCTTGAAGTTCAAGTCTTAGTTTAGGATCTATTGCTGAAAATGGTTCATCAAGAAGTAAAATATCAGCTTCTAATGCTAAAGCTCTTGCAATAGCTACTCTTTGTTGCATACCACCAGATAACTCAAATGGGTATTTATCAACAGCATCTAAAAGTCCAACGGCTTCAATATAACCATTAACTCTTTTTAATCTTTCTTCTTTAGTAAAATTCTTTCTTTTTAAAGATTTTTTAGCCCCAAACATTACATTTTCTTTTACAGTTAAAAACGGAAACAAAGAATAGTTTTGAAAAACTACAGCTCTATCAGCACCACTTCCAACTACCTTCTTACCATCAATTAAGATTTCACCACTCTTTGGTTTATTTAAACCATTAAGAATTGATAATAATGTTGATTTACCACAACCAGATGAGCCTAAAATACATATGAATTCACCCTCTGAAACCTCAAGGTTAATATTTTCAAGTGCACCAAATGCTTTATTCTTCCCTATATAATCAAAGCAAATATCTCTTATTTCTATTTTTTTACTCATCCTAATCACCTCAATCAAATAGTCCTGTTGATAAGTATTTTGCGCCTCCATCAGGTAATATTACGACTATTCTTTTATTTTTATTTTCTAGTCTTTGCCCTACTATTTTTGCTGCTTCAAGTGCAGCACCTGAAGAAATACCAACTAAAACTCCATCAGATAATGCTACTTGTTTTGCTGCCCTAAATGCATCTTCATCAGCAATAGCTAATATTTCATCGTAAACATTAACATCAAGAGTTATAGGCAAAAATCCAGCACCAATTCCTTGAAGTTTATGCGTACCAATAGTGCCTTTAGATAACAGTGGTGAGCCTAATGGCTCAACACCGATTATCTTTATTTTAGGATTCTTCTCTTTTAGATATTTGCCAACTCCACTTATAGTACCACCAGTACCAATGCCAGCAATTAGTATATCTACCTTACCAGATAAGCTGTTGAATATTTCTGGTCCTGTTGTTTTATAATGTGCAAGTGGATTTGAAAGGTTTGTAAACTGCCCCGGAATAAAGCTATGTGGTATTTCTTTTGCTAATTCCAACGCCTTCTTAATTGCACCTTTCATTCCTTCTGATGCTTTTGTTAAAACTATTTCTGCCCCATATGCTTTTAATAATAAAATACGTTCAACTGACATAGATTCTGGCATTGTTAGAATAACTCTATAGCCTTTAGATGCACCAATAGCTGCTAACCCTATTCCTGTGTTTCCACTTGTTGGTTCGATAATTACAGAATCCTTTTTTAAAAGCTTTTTCTGTTCAGCATCTAAAATCATTTCAAGAGCTATTCTATCTTTTATAGAACCTGCTGGGTTTAGATATTCAAGTTTTGCAAATATATTACCTCTAATATTTAGTTTTGCCTCATACCCTTTTAATCTTACGATTGGAGTATTTCCAATAAGCTCTGATAGCTCTTGATAAACTTTCATAATAAGCCTCTTTTCTATTTGTTATATTCATTAAATAAAGCTAATTTATCTTTATAGAATTTATTATTTGGATTTGCTGATGCAAGATATGTAATAGCTTCTTCATATGCACCAGTTTCTACATATGATGTAATATTTGTAATCTCATTCTTTAATACACCAGCATTTCTTAATGCATCTGTATAAGTTTCAATTCCTTTTTTATTAGGATCAACACTCCATTTTGTGATTCCACCATAAAGATAATTTTCAACATAATCTGTTTCTTTACCAATATAATTTGCGATAATGTCAACTACTTCATTTCTATTAGAGTCATTTTCAATATATTCCCAAGCCTTAATTCTTGCTTTTTCATATGCAACAAAAGCTTTATAATTTGTTTCATATTTTTGCTTTGATGTAAGCTGACGGCAGCATACATATTCAGGAATAAGTTGTCCAGCCTCTGCGATAATCTCAATTCCATATGAATCCTTATAA
>CACZRY010000053.1 GCA_902783745.1 uncultured Erysipelotrichaceae bacterium | reverse complement strand
ATTCAGGAACTATAGGATCTAATGTTTTAATTTCATAATCTTTTATTTCATATATTATATTACCATTAATATCATAAGCTAATCTTAAAGGATCCCAATAAGAATTCTTAACACTACTATCACGACATATAAATAAACGCTCTTTTGCGCGCGTTGCCGCAACATATAATAATCTTCTTACCTCTTCAAAATCCTTTCTTCTTGCGATATCTTGTAAATCCATATATTCACTTGTTCTTGCTACATTAGTAAAGCCATTACTAAATCCAAATATATATCTTTCATCTAATTCTCTATCTATATATTTTTCAGGATCTTTATCCTTTTCATTTTCATCATATAGAATTACAATTCTTGCCTCAAGTCCCTTAACCTTATGTAGGTTTGCGACAGAAACTGCATCAGAATCATTTGATAGTGTTGCAACTCTATCTATAGATGTAGCCTCAAAATCAATAGATCCTTTTATTCTATCTCTTAGGTAAGATACAAATTCTTTTTCTGTAATAATAGATAATGATTCAATCTCACTTCTTACCTTTTCTAATATGAAATATGTATATTCCATATTCTTAATGCCAGAAAGTGAGAATAAATCAAATGTTTTAATTACATTATCAAATAATTCTGTATATGATACATATTTAATATCATGTAATTTATTAATTATATCTATTAAAAGGACGGGCATTTCATCAATTGGATTTAAATCAAATTTATATCCTTTTGATTTAAATAAATATATTTCTTGTTCATTAAATCCTAATTGATGTAATATACTAAACATATTTTCTTTATTAGGCATTACAATCATTATTAATAAAGAAAATAATATTTTTAACGCTTTATTAGAAGAAAGATCAATCTTTCCTTCTACATTATATGGAATACCATATTCTTCTAATTCTTTAATAATATCATTATGACGGCTTGTACCTTTAGTTATTACCATAAAATCCTTATAAGATATTTTATTATCTTTATCATTATTAATAATATCTAATATTAATGGTGCTATCTTATTAGTATTATAATTAACAACTATAGAATATTCATTAGGCTCTTTAATGTTTGTTGGTAACATTGGATATGTAATATTAGATTCACTTCCAAAGAAATTAGGAGATGAAAATATTTGATTAAAATATTCTAATATGTTATTTTGGCTTCTAAAATTACATATTAGATTTAATCTTTCTTCTTCCTTAAACATTTCCTTAATTGATAAGAAAGAATCAATATTTGCCCCACGGAATGCGTAAATAGATTGTTTTTCATCACCTACTATGAATAAAGAACCATCTTCTGGTTGACAGTCATACCAATTAGGCTTTGGATTATCTGTAGATAAATAGAAAAATATTTTAGCCTGTAATGGGTCTGTGTCTTGGAATTCATCTAAGAAGAAATATTTATAATCTCTTCTAATATGTCTTATTAGAACTCCACCATTTGAAGCATCCTTTTCTAATAAGTCTGATACATAAAGTAAGTTATCAAAGAATGTAAGCTTACCTATATTCTTTAGATGGGCTGATACTTTAGGTATCGCATGATCTAAGAATTTAATTAATTTATAATATTTATAATTATTAACTGCCCTAACTATTTCTGAATCACCCATGCCCTTAATAACCTTATAAGGAACCTTTTTACCATCTTCTATAAAAAGCTCATCATAACTATGGATAGATAATTCAAAATCTAAATCTAGGATTGCTAGATTATCTAGGGATAATTTTTCATTTAGTAAATCTAGATTATTATTTTCATAAAGATTATATAAATTATCTAATTGATCCCAAGCACTACTAGATTTAGCATCAGTTAATTTTCTTTTGTCTAAATCAAGCTCATGTAATTCTTTAATGAATTTAATGAAATCATTAATTTCATTTTTGAATTCTTCTTCAAATGGCTTATGATATTCTTTATATTTTAATTTCATTTGTCTATTATATAAGACATTTGAAATTAAAGATGGGAATAGGTCTGATATATTCCAAATATAATCCTTTAATTCTAAAGCTTCTTTTTGTAAGTTAGATCCATATTTACCAGCTAATATATTATTATATTCTAATCTATATAAGCCTTCCATTTCCCCTTCTTCAGTAAGCTCTAGTGATGCAGGTACTCCTGCATCCATAGGATGTGCTTTAATTATTTCATTACAAAATGAATCAATTGTACCAAAGAAGCATAAATCTATATTTGCTAAAGCGCGCTTACAGTTTTCCATAGATTCTTTAGTTTGCACTCTACTAAGACTTGTTGTTTTAAGGTCGGGACAATTAAAATCGGCAGGTACTGATAATAGCTTTAATAATTTAACAGTACGTAAATAAAATTCATTTGCTGCCTTCTTAGTAAATGTTATTGCACAGATATTTCTAATATCCTTCCCCTCAATAATCATTGTAACAATTCTTTGTACAAGGGTAGTAGTTTTTCCTGACCCTGCACCTGCAGAAACAAAATAATTATGATTAATATCATTTACTATTAATTCTCTTGCTCTCGCATCTATTATTGCCATTATTTAATACCTCCTTTCCCTTTTTTAGGCTTTTCTTCTTTATATGTAAGAGATGATGTCTTTTTAGATAAATCTCTTATAATGCTATAATATTCTAGCTTATTAATATCAAATTTCATCTTTGATACCATTTCTTTAAAATCTAAAAATAATTTATCTTCTTTTTCACTATTTGATTCAAAATCAAATATAGTTCTTGATTTTAAATAATAAAATGAAAATGAAGAAACAGTATATCCTACATCTTTAGATAAAAGTCTAGCATATATAATACCTTGTACTGCAGTATATAAATTTTTAATATCATGCTTAGGAGAACCTGTCTTAAAATCTATAATCTTTAATTTACCATCATTAATCTCAATTCTATCGCATCTACCATAAAAAGGAATTGATGAAATTTCACCAGACAACTTATATTCACTCTTATAATGATTACCTAAAACCATATTATAAGCATTCTTAAGCATTTTTTTCATTCTTTTTCTCTGATATTCCATATCAGCACCAAAATGCTTTAAAGAATAATTATTAAATACCCTATCTCCTCTTTTTAATAAATCATCTAAGCTATCTTTATTTCTATCAAATCCTTCTAATGCCTCATGAATAATATTACCAAATCCTGCGGCATCACAAAAATCTAGTGGATCATTTTCAGCATCACTTGTTATTCCTAAAATATTTTGTAAATAGAATTTATAATCATTAGGCTCTAAGAATATAGATTCTAATGCGGATGGTGATAACATATTCTTATCATTAAATATTTCATTAATATCACATGAAAAATTATCATCTAGTGGATGACGATAAACTTTAGGTTCTATATTTAATCCCTTAAAATAAGAATCAAAATAAGGATTAAAATATGGATTAGTTCTATAATCTACTATATCTTTTTTAGGATAATCATATATTATAGATGATATATTCTTTCCTTTAACATCAGAAACTGAATATGAAGAATAACTAACATTAATATTAATACCTAATTTATTTGAAATAGATATTAAATTATTAAAAGAATCTATTTGCATTTTTGTCTTATTAACTCTAGTAATATTATTTAATGGATTAATTAAATCATATTCACTATCTAATATTACATATGATTCAGAAACCTTAGATGGAAAATAATCAGCAGACATACCTAAAATAAATATATTAGGTCTTAATGATAATAATGCTTTATCTATTGTTGTTACATATAAAGCCTTAGGCTTAGATAAAGATGAATTAAACTGTGATGAAAGTATTATATTAATATAATCTTCTTTATCCTTAAAATAATATTGTTCTAATAATTTAACTACCTTATTCTTAGCTTCAAGCTCTAAATAATTTGTACCAACATCTAAATAATTATCTATTATATAACTATATCCTAATTCTATTTCTTTAACTAATTTAGGTAAATAATTAGTATATTTTTCTCTTTTATCAAATATAGCTTGATTAAAATAATGTAATTTATCATCATTTGATTCCTTATCAAATGATAATTTTAAATCACCCATATATTTGATTAATTGATTAATAACCTCATATTTATCAAGGCTATCATCTAAATCTAAGGATAAAGCTAATTTATTATAATCTAGATATCTAAATACTTCTATTATTGCATCAAGTCCATGCATTCCATAAGTATTATAGTTAACTAAAGCCTTAAGTAGCTTTCCAGCCTTAGATTGTGATATAGGAACACCTAAAGATGATGTCATATCTATATTTAAGTTTTTACAAACATCATTAATAATTGATTGATATTTAGGGTTTGTTACAACAACTAAGCAATTATCAAGTGGTATATTATTATCACTAATATATGATATTAAATTTAATACTTCATTATATTCACCATGGCATTCTTGTACCTTAAATGAAATAGATTCTTTTTCATCTATTCCAAAAAAAGAAAAGAATGACATAGACTTATAATTATTACCTGATGCAACATTAATTAGTCTTTCTTCATTTGGTGTTAATAAGAATTCATTAAAAGTAATGAATTCATATTCATCTAAAGAATGACCTAATTTAATTGCATCACTTATAATAGTAGATAAATCTATATAATGATTTCTTTCTAAATGAGATTTATATTCATTATAGATATTAAATAAATCTATATTCTTATCTTTAAATAAAGATTTATCTAATGATTTTTT
>CACZRY010000052.1 GCA_902783745.1 uncultured Erysipelotrichaceae bacterium | reverse complement strand
ATTCTTCAGAGATGGCCTTCAAAGTTGCCGGTTCTCTGGCCTTTAAAGCTGCTATGAGAAAGGCTGAGCCGGTTCTTCTTGAGCCGATCATGAAGGTGGACGTCACCATGCCTGAAGAGTACATGGGAGATGTGATCGGTGATATCAACAGCCGCCGGGGCAAGATCGAAGGAATGGAAGAACTGGGGGGTGGCAGGATCGTCCACGGATATGTGCCATTGTCCGAGATGTTCGGCTATTCCACAGACCTCCGTTCCAAAACACAGGGTCGTGGTAATTATTCCATGTTCTTTGATCACTATGAAAAAGTACCGAAGAATGTGCAGGATAAAGTTCTTGACGTGAATCTATAACTTTTGCTTGCATTTCTATTTAAAATGAAATATAATCATAAAAGATGCGTCCTGAAGGATGCAGTCTGGCTATGATTAGAATCGCCTGGTCGATTCCGGCCGGGCACAAACTTATATAATGAATGAAGCCTTGCCGGCGAGAATTTAAGGAGGAAAATCAAAATGGCAAAAGCTAAATTTGAGAGAAACAAACCACATTGTAATATCGGAACCATCGGACACGTAGACCATGGTAAGACGACATTAACAGCTGCAATCACAAAGACATTACATGAGAGATTAGGTCTTGGTGAGTTCGTAGCATTCGATAATATCGATAAAGCTCCGGAAGAGAGAGAGCGTGGAATCACAATCTCTACCGCACACGTTGAGTATGAGACAGAGAAGAGACATTACGCACACGTTGACTGCCCAGGTCATGCCGACTATGTTAAGAACATGATCACTGGTGCTGCTCAGATGGATGGTGGTATCTTAGTTATCGCTGCAACTGATGGTCCTATGGCTCAAACTCGTGAACACATCTTACTTGCTCGTCAAGTTGGTGTTCCTGCAATCGTTGTATTCTTAAATAAGTGCGATATGGTTGATGATGATGAATTAATCGACTTAGTTGAAATGGAAACTCGTGAATTATTATCAGAATATGGTTTCCCTGGAGATGATATTCCAGTTATCCGTGGTTCTGCATTAGGTGCATTAAACGGAGATCCAAAGTGGGAAGCTAAGATTCAGGAATTAATGGATACTGTTGATGAATATATCCCAACTCCTGAAAGAGATAATTCTAAGCCTTTCTTAATGCCTATAGAAGATGTATTCACAATTTCTGGTCGTGGTACAGTTGCTACAGGACGTGTTGAAAGAGGTCAAATTAAGGTTGGCGATGCTGTTGAAATCGTTGGTATTAAGGATACTCAGACTTCAGTTGTTACTGGTCTTGAAATGTTCAGAAAGACTCTTGATTTCGCAGAAGCTGGTGATAACATTGGTGCATTATTAAGAGGTATCAACCGTGATCAAATTGAAAGAGGTCAAGTTCTTGCTAAGCCAGGTTCAGTTACACCTCACTTCAAGTTTACTGCACAAGTATACGTATTAACAAAGGACGAAGGAGGCCGTCATACAGCATTCTTCTCTAACTATCGTCCTCAATTCTATTTCCGTACAACAGACGTTACTGGTATCATTACTTTACCAGAAGGTACAGAAATGGTAATGCCTGGTGATAATACAACTATGACAGTTGAATTAATTCACCACATCGCTATGGAAAAGGGTACTAAGTTCTCAATCCGTGAAGGTGGTAGAACAGTTGGTGCTGGTTCTGTAGTTGAAATTCTTGAATAATTAAACTAATAAAAGGTATCTGCAAAACAGATACCTTTTTGTTAAAAGAAATTATATGAATCAAAGATATGTATTTGAACATAATATTCTTCAAAATTTATATAAAAATGATCCAGTTAAAGTAATTAATAAGTGTTTAACTAAAAAAGAAGATTATGTTTTTGAATTATTAAAGAGTGTTTATGAGAAAAACAATGAAATTTGTCCATATACTCTTTTAGATTTAAACATTAATGTAGTTACTAAGAATGGATTTGAATTTATAGAAATTATGATGCCAGAAGAAGGAATAGAACCTGGTAATTGTAGAAAGATTATTCTATGTTATTCATTCTATTTAAGCTTATTCCAGTATTATACATTAGAAGAAGCTTATAACCCAAAATACGGTTATTATAATGTACTTGCTGCATGGATAGAAGATGCACATATCTCTTTTGGAGATGTAGATTTAAAAGACGATATTATAGAAAAAATTTTAACAACAGTTGAAATGTAAGATGCCTAAATAAGGCATCTTTTTTCTGCAAAAAAAAGCCTCATTAAGAGGCTTTAATTATTTAGTTGCTGCATTTTTTGCTTTCAATTCATCTCTTATTTCTTCTAATAAAGCAAGAGTAGGATCAACTTTTGGCTTACCAGCTTCTTCAGCTTCTTTAGCTTTCTTTGCTTCTAATTCAGCAGCTTCTTCAGGATGAGCTTCAGCCCATTTCTTATATTTTTCTTGTTCAACCTTTTCTTTTAATTCAGCACGCTTCTTAGCTGATGCCATTGCAATCTTAACAATAACGAATAATGTAAATGCGATGATTAAGAATGAAATAACAGCATTGATGAATGCACCCCAGTCGATTACAGCACTCATATTATAAGTATATGTAGTACCATGTAGAGTATATAAACCCTTTAAACCTTGAACAGGGTTAGCATCTAGTGGGAACTTTTCTTGGTAGATTGCAGCCATTGCATTTAAGTCAGCAGCAGCAAATGATTGACCAATACCATCAATACCCTTTTGTGCATCATTAACAGCAGGTAATACAGTGATTAAACCTTTTAATCCTCCTGGAACTGCCCATGTACAAACACTTAATAAAATATTTACCAATGCAGTAACGATTGCACTGAATGCACCACCGATAACAACACCGACAGCCATATCAAGAACATTACCACGAGAGATAAATTCCTTGAATTCTTTAAAGAATTTCTTCATTTTAATATTTTCCTCCTTATTGATTATACATATAGTATAATACAAACTTATTCAATTTTCTATACTATTTTCGTAATTAAATAATAAAGAAGTACCAAAAAGTACTTCCCTAATAACTATTCATTGCTTTCTTGATGATTATTAGCTTCATCTTGTGAAAGAACAACATTATCTTCCTTAACAGATTCATGCTTTTGAATAACAACAACTGTAGGTAGAGTAACAAATGTTCTTAATACTAATAAAACAGCATATAAAACAACAATAATACCGAAGATAATTAATTGTGCATTCTTAGCAATAATAGGATCATTACCAATTGATAAGCATCCTAATACAATTGATACAATTGCAACAATTGCTTCAACGCAAATTGCAGGAATTGCAGTTTTAACACTCTTCTTAACAATGCTAAATACTAATAAGAAAATGGCATCACATGCGATTACAGCACCAACTACAATTAAAACATAAGGTACGAAATCTATGAATAACCAGATTAGGTTTGCAGCAGTATACTTATTTACGCAGAAGAAGATACCAGCAGCTAATGTAATACCAGCACCAATACCAGTATTTGCAAGAGATGTTTCATTCTTAGTTAATACAACTGCAACAATTCCTAAAATAAGGGCGATTACAGCAATGATGATAAATACAACACCTAAAGTTATTGAAATACCTTCATATGCGTTTGCAGTAGTTTCACCTCCAGCAGCGGCACCAGCAACGATACATAAAATACCAATTACAAGAACTACAGCGGCAGTAATCCATTTACTTATTGACTTTTTTACTAACTCCATTATTTCTCCTTTCTAAGTCTTTTAAAAAAGACTTTTATACAACATCGATTATATAATATTTTATGGTTAACAATCAATGTAGTTTTGTAAAATACAATTATGAATTGTTTGAATAAAAATAAATATAACTAGCTTTTGTTATAAAAGAATATATACTTTTTAAGCACTTGAAATATTGAATAAATCTATTACATATAATATAATTTACTATATATTTTTAAGGTGATAATATGATAGATACACATTCACATCTTTTTGAAGAAGATTTTGATATTGATAGAGATGATTGCGTAAAAAGATGCAAGGAATTTAATATTAATAAGGTTATAATAGTTGGATTCGATTATTATACTAATAGGAAAGCCCAAGAAATGGCTAAAAAATACGATATTTTTTATCCAACAGCTGGAATACATCCTGAGTATGCAAACAAGGATTATAATGAAAAGTTTAATGAATTAAAGGACTTTATTAAAAATAATAAAGTATATGCGATTGGAGAATGTGGACTTGATTATTATTGGAGTGTGGAATTTAAGGAAGAACAAAAGATTTTATTTGAAATGCAAATAAATCTTGCGATTGAAAATGACTTACCAATAATAATTCATTGTAGAGATGCAATTAAAGATACATATGATATTCTATCTAAATATAAGGGTAGAATAAAAGGCGTAATGCATTGCTATTCTGGTTCTTTAGAAATGGCATATGAATTTATTAAGCTAGGTTTATATATTTCACTTGGTGGCCCTGTAACATTTAAGAATGCTAAAGAGCCTAAAAGAGTTGCAGAAAACATATCAATTGATAATTTATTAATTGAAACTGATTGTCCATTTTTAACACCAGTTCCATATAGAGGCAAAAGAAACGAATCATCATATGTTAGATTTGTATGCGATGAAATCGCAAAAATTAAAGGTATGACATCTAAAGAAGTAGAAGATATAACAGAGGCTAATGCTATAAAATTATTTAGAATCTAGGTGCTTATATGATAAATTTATTAAGAAAATTATTCATAAAAGATTATAATAATGTTTCAAATCCTACTGTAAGATTAGCTCATGGTAAAATGGCATCAATATTAGGTTTAATATCTAATGCATTTTTATTTTGTATTAAGCTTATAATTGGTATTGTAACATTTAGTGTTTCTATAATATCTGATTCTATTAATAACTTATCTGATTTTGCAACATCTATAGTAACATTAATAGGATTTAAAATGTCTAATAAGCCTGCAGATAAAAAGCATCCTTATGGTCATGAAAGAAGCGAATATATTGCTGGATTAATAGTTGCGCTTGTTATTATATTCGTTGGTGGTACTTTATTTTTAGAATCACTTAATAGAGTAATTAATTATAAAGAAGAGGATATTAATCAAACAATACTAATAATATCAATTGCAGTGCTTGTTTTAGCAATATTTATTAAGATGTGGCAGGCTTTTGCATATAAGACTATTTCTAAGCTTATTAAGTCAAGTGCCTTAGATGCTGCATCTAAGGATTCATTATTTGATTGTATATCTACATCTGCAGTATTAATTGGTACAGTAGTAATACTTTTAAGTAAATTAATTGGTTTTAGAATTCCTTTTTCAGTAGATGGTATTTTAGGTATTTTAGTATCTATATTTATATTAATATCTGGTATTGTATTAGTAAGAGAAGAATCAGATCCTTTACTTGGTGAAGCGTTAAGCAAAGGTGAATTTAAAGAATTAGTTTCTTATATTGAATCATATGATATAGTATTAAGAACTCATGATTTAATAGTTCATAATTATGGACCTTCTGTTACATATGTAACTATACATGTAGAATTTGATGCGAAAAAGGATATATTTTTAGTTCATGATGAAATAGATGAAATAGAAGAAAACGTAAAAAAGAAGTTTGGTTATAAATTAACTATACATATGGATCCTGTTGATTTAGGAGATATTGAAACAAATGAATTGATGAAAAATGTTTCTTGTTATTTAAAGGAATTAGATGAGAAAATAACACTACATGATTTTAGAATTAGAAGAAAAAAGAATGAAAATGTCTTATTGTTTGATGTATTAGTTCCTTATGGAATAAAATATAGTGAAGATGAGTTAAATAAGCTTATTTGTGATTATATTAATTCCAATAGAGAAGATAAATATAATGTTAAAATAACATTTGATCACGAAATGTTTAAAGATTAATTCATTTACTTTTTATAATGATTGTGATACAATCAAGTTGTTTTTGGAGGATTAAATTAATGAAGAAGAAATTATCAATAATTTTATCTATATTATCAATGGTATTTATTATGGTGGCATTATCATCTTGTAAGAAGGATACATCATTACATTTAAGCGAGTCTAATTATTTAGAATATGTTGATAAAGGTATTAGCGAATACGAATCATATGATAAAAATTTAGATATTATATCAGGAAGTTATGTTGCAGTATTTGGTAATAGTGACTTAACTGATTCTATATATTATTGTGCAAATGCCAAAGTAACTGAAAAGGATTCAGAAACAGAAGTAGAGACTACTAAAGATTTAGTTATTTATTTTGTATATCATATTAATGCAAGACGTCCATATCCAGTAGAATTACAAACTGAAGGTGAATACAAGACTGCATATTCAAATGCAGAAGAAGGCGTAAAAAAAGAAGGCGAAGGAAAAATCGCTGGAGTTATAGGAACATTTTAAAAATGTCAGTCGATTGAGACTGACTTTTTTGTTGTAGTTAAAAGTTAATTTTACCCTTGAAATTGTTATATAGATATGATAAAATAAAAAAGCATTTCTTAGGGAATGCCCTTGCTAAGAATAACTATGCTTAGCTTTAAAATCCAAAAGGAGGTCAATTAATATGAAGAAATATGAGGTAATGTATATTCTACGTTCAACTTTAGATGCTGATGGAATCAAGGCTGAAGTTGAAAACACTAAGAACATCTTCACTTCTAAGGGTTCTAATGTATTAGAAACTAAAGAGTGGGGCTTAAGAGAATTAGCTTACGAAATTAAGGGTAACAAGAAGGGTTACTATGTTTGGATGTCTGTAGAAGCTTCTGTTGAAGCAGTTAACGAATTCAACCGTTTAGCTAATATTAGCGAAAACATTATTCGTTCAATTGTTGTTGTTGATGGCGAATAATTATAAGAGGTGATCTTATGAACAAAGTCTTATTGACAGGAAGAATAACAAGAGATCCTGAAGTTCGTTACCTATCAAATGGTACACCTACTGTTTCATTTTCAATTGCAGTAGATAGAACTACAAGAGATCAAAACGGACAAAGACAAGCTGATTTCATCAATTGTGTTGCATGGAATCAACAAGCTGATTTTATTTCTCGCTACAT
>CACZRY010000051.1 GCA_902783745.1 uncultured Erysipelotrichaceae bacterium | reverse complement strand
AAGCCACCCTTTGCAGCTGCATAAGCAGAAACTGTTTCACGGCCTAATTCTGACATCATTGAACAAATGTTAATGATCTTACCATGGCCTTTCTTAATCATTCCTGGTAATACTGCCTTAGCTACGATGAAAGGAGCATTTAAATCTACATCAATAACCTGACGGAATTGAGCAGCAGTCATTTCAAGCATAGGAATTCTCTTGATAATACCAGCGTTATTAACTAAGATATCAATAACTCCTACTTCCTTTTCAATCTTTGCAACCATTGCATTAACAGCATCTTCATCAGTTACGTCACAAACATAACCATGAGCAGTAATACCTTCTGCCTTATAAGCTTCAAGACCCTTGTCTACTAATTCTTGCTTAATATCGTTGAAAACGATAGTAGCACCTGCAGCAGCAAAGCCCTTTGCGATATTGAAACCAATACCATAAGATGCACCAGTGACTAGAGCAATTTTGCCATCTAGTCTGAAATCATTCATTGTCATTTTTTTCTTCCTCCAATATTTTTTTGAATAATATAGGTTATTCAACCTTTTTATAATTAAATTAAAACTATAAAGATTTTAATTTATTATTAATGAAATTAAATGAAAATTCCATATCTTCAGGTTTAGAACCTTCAAATATTAAATATGCATTAGGATATAAAGCTTTGATTTTAGGTAACATATAATCAAAGTTCATCATACCTTTTCCAATACAGCATTGTTTTAATACACCATCTTCAATAACGAAGTCTTTAATATGGAAAATTACAATTCTATCCTTAAATAATTCTAAGCATCTATCAAAAATTGCAGTATGATTCATATAATTTTCCATTGCAAGATAATTATAAATATCAACTGTATAATAGATAGATTTTGAACCAATCTTATCAACTAATTCTTTTAAACGATCAGGATTCCACATACAGTGGCCAAAAGCACCTTCTAATGCAATTTTAGCATTATTTTCTTCTGCTACTTTTGCAAGTTCACCAAAAATTTTTATGTTTTCTTCTAAAGCCTCAGGTTCTCTATTTAAAGGATTATATGTCCACTTATCATCATTATAAGAACCTGTTTCGCTTCCAACATAACCTGCGTGGAAGTCATTTTCATATTTTAAATGTTCAGCAAATTTTTCCTTTAATTGTAAAACCTTAGATTTATCGGAGTGAACTGGATTAAAATATGCACCAAGCATAGCAATCTCTAATCCTTCTTTTTTAAAAGTTTCATAGTAATAATTAGCTTTTTCTTTAGATAAAGTTCCTGCAAGACCAGATTCGCCTTCAATTGCTTTATTTAAAACTAATTGAACAGCTTCAAAGCCAACTTCTTTAGCTTTTTTAGCTAAAGTTTCAGCATTTGATTTTCCGAAATCATGCACTCTAACTCCTATTTTCATACTATTACCTCCATATGAAATAGATAGACATTAAGTGCCACAGGTATTCCAGTGACACTTAATAAATTATTTTTTAATATAATTAACGTTGTACACGTCCGTTAGCAGAACCACCAGCTAATGCGTTAACTTCTGCTTCAGTAACTAAGTTGTAGTCACCATTGATTGTATGCTTTAATGCTGAAGCTGCAACAGCGAATTCTAGAGCCTTAGCTTGATCGCCATTGAACTTGATTAAACCATTGATAACTCCACCAGAGAATGAGTCACCACCACCAACACGGTCGATGATTGGGTTAAGATCATAATGCTTAGATTCATAGAATTCCTTACCATTATAGATTAATGCCTTCCAACCATTGTGTGTAGCAGAAATTGATTCACGTAATGTAGAAATAACATACTTGAAGCCGAATTCTTTAGCCATTTGTTCGAAAATCTTATGGTATCCAGAAGCATCTGTCTTACCACCTTCAACGTCTGCATCTGGCTTGAAGCCTAAGCATAATTCAGCATCTTCTTCATTACCAATACATACGTCTACATACTTCATTAAAGGCTTCATAATAGAAATTGCCTTTTCAGAAGTCCATAACTTCTTACGGAAGTTTAAGTCAACAGATACTGTTACACCATTTCTCTTAGCAGCTTCACAAGCTAACTTAGTTAATTCAGCAGCCTTATCAGAAATAGCTGGAGTGATTCCTGACCAGTGGAACCAAGTTGCACCCTTCATGATTGCATCGAAATCGAAATCAGAAGCATCTGCTTCAGCGATTGCAGAATGTGCTCTATCATAAATAACCTTTGAAGGTCTCATTGAAGCACCAGTTTCAGCATAGTAAATACCTACTCTATCTCCGCCTCTAGCGATGTAGTCAGTATGAACGCCATAACGTCTTAATGAGTTTAAAGCTGCCTGACCAATTTCATGAGTTGGAAGCTTAGATACGAAATAAGCATCATGTCCGTAGTTTGCTAATGAAACTGCAACGTTTGCTTCTCCTCCACCCCAAATGATATCGAAGTTATCAACCTGGATAAATCTCTTGTTTCCTGCAGGTGATAATCTTAACATTAATTCTCCTAATGTAACTACCTTTGCCATTTTAAATTATTCTCCTTTTATTTTTTATTATTTTTCAATTTTTACTTTGACAACAACTTTTTCAACGATTTCATCATCAGCTTTACACTTAGCTAGATGAACATCTTCTGTATAAACTAGAGCAAAACCTTCCTCTAGAGTGAAGTATACAGCACCTTCAACCTTACTTGGATCATCTCCATTGTATTTTGTTACATCCTTAACATCATTATATTCAGTTGTAACCTTTAAGCTTGGATTAGTAATATGAGTATAACCAATTACTTCCTTACCCTTTAATACAATTTGTATATCAATATAATTTTCATGATTTTCAAAGAAGCACTCATTTAAAGGACGTGCAACATAAGTATCACGATTAATATATACATTATCTCCATCTACAACTGTCTTTCCCTTAGGTAAAGCCATTAAATCATGGCTTAATAAATAATCAATTGCAGTATCGATATTATGAGCTATACCCTTATAACGGTATAAGTCAACTAATTTTCCTACGATCATTTTATTTCTCCTTAACTATCTTACAACTTCAGCTGAACCATTCGCAGCCATAAACTGTTCAATATCTTCAATTGTGAATGTTGCAGCATCACCGTAAATAGTATGCTTTAAAACAGATGTTGCAAGTCCATATCTTACAGCATAATCAGGATCATCAAAATTCTTTAATAATCCATGAATAACACCTGATGCGAAAGCATCACCACCACCAATACGGTCAAAAATATTGAAACGAATTGGATCTGTTAAATGCCATGTTAATTCATCACCCTTAAGGCTAAAATAATAGCCTGCTAAAGAGTTATCAGTTGCTGTATAAACAACTCTATCAGTACCAAAGATATACTTTAAGTTATACTTTCTAATCATCTTAGGGAAGACATTTCTTCTCTTAGCACCTAACGTTTCATTCATATCGAATCCTTCATCAAGTGGAATTTCAAGAATAGTATTAGCGTCATAGAAAGATGCAAATACTATATCTACATAATTCATGAATTCTTTATATACTGGTCTAGCCTCTTCAACTGTCCAAAGCTTAGCACGATAGTTAAAATCGAAACTTACAGGAACATTATGTTTCTTAGCTTCTTTAACAGCTCTTAATGCTACACTTCTAACTCTTTCACCTAAAGCTAATGTAATTCCAGATAAATGGAACCATGTTGCATCAGTAAATATTTCATCCCAGTCAAATTCATCTTCTTGAATACGAGTGATAGCACTATGCTTACGGTTATAGATTACTTTTGAAGGTCTTCCACCGAATCCAGTTTCTAAGAAGTAAATACCAATTGTTGTAGAACCTCTTACAATATACTTAGTGTTAACACCATTTGCCTGTAAATGTGTAACTGCTCCATCACCTAGTTGATTAGGTGGAAGCTTAGACATAAAGTAAGTATTATGTCCCATATGGGCTAATGATACTGCTACGTTTGCCTCTCCACCACCATAATTAACTATAAATGAATGAGTTTGATTGATTGTTGCATAATCTGGTGTAGATAATCTTAACATTATTTCACCAAAAGTAATAATTTTTTCTTCTTTCATTCAATCAGCTCATTTCTTTTTTATTATAATAAATTAATATTTTAAACTAAATTACTTTGCAGCAAGTTCTGCTCTAGCAGCCTTAACAGCCTCAACATATTGCTTAGCACGAACTGTAGTTTCTGCTAAATCTCCCTTTGCAGCTGGTGCAGTTAAATGTGAACCAGAAGAAATTGCAACAGCACCCTTCTTAATCCATTCGCCAGCATTTTCAAGGTTAACACCACCTGATGGCATTAAATCGCAATAAGGAAGTGGTCCATGAACGTCCTTGATGAAGTTAGGTCCTAACATATCGCCAGGGAATACCTTAATTACATCTGAACCATATTCCATAGCTGTAACAATTTCCTTAATTGTTTGGCAGCCAGGTACATAAGGTACTTGGTATCTATTGCATAATAAAGCAACTTCCTTGTTCCAAGATGGTGCAACGATAAATTCAGCACCTGCAAGGATTGCAGCACGTGCAGTTTCAGGATCTAATACAGAACCAGCTCCAACACATAATTTAGATGCAGGGATTTGTTCCTTTAAAGCTCTAATAACTCTATCAGCACCAGGTACTGTGAAAGTTACTTCAATAGATTCAACTCCCCCATCTGTACATGCCTTAGCAATGTTGATAGCTTCTTCTTCATTCTTTGCACGAACAACGGCAACAACACCACAGTTAGCAATTCTAGTTAAAACATCGAATTTCTTTTTCATTATTTATAACCTCTTTCGTTTTTTATGTAATTTCTTACGAAATTATACATATATCATTATAATTTTATTTATATGTTTTGTCAATTAATTTAAACCAAAAGTCCTAGCCTTAATGGTCTTATTTGTCCAAAAAATAAAATCAGAGATAAATTATAGACATTAATTATTGCAATTTAACAACATATTAATTTAAAAAATATTTTATTTCTTTTACAAAAAATATCCCAGAATAAATCTGGGATAATTAATTATTTATTTTGTCCGTGACAGAATTTGTATTTTTTACCTGAACCACATGGACATGGATCGTTAGGACCACAATTAGCAAATAGTGATTCATCTAATTTAGGTTCTATAGCTTTTTGAATTAATCCATGACAGAATTTGAATTTCTTACCAGATCCACATGGACATGCAGAATTAGGTGTTATATTAACTAACTGTTCAGGAGCTAATGGCTTTAATCCATCAGTTGTAAGCTTTGGCATAATTTCTTCTAATTCTTTATCAAGTGGAGATTCTGTTTTTACAACCTCAGTAATAGGCTTATTTTGGTTGCCTAAAGCACCATGGCAGAATTTAAACTTCTTACCAGATCCACATGGACATGGATCGTTTGGTCCACAATTAACAAACTTGTTATGGTATGGATCAGCCTTTCTTACCTTAGACATATCCTGGTTAGTATTTAATCCCTTCATTGGATCTTGTTCAGGAGTTTGTCTACGGAACTGAATTCTTGCATGCATTGCTGTAATGAAGATTTCTTCATTCATCTTCTTATTTAATAATTCAAATTTCTTATAACCTTCACGTTGGTATAATTCAAGTGGGTTATTTTGTGCATATTGTTGTAAATAAATGCCTTGACGGAATCCATCCATATCATCAATATGCTCTCTCCAGTTCTTATCAAGAATAGGTAAAATGATTCTCTTTATAAACATCATCTTATTCTTCTTAATAACATCTGGGTCTTCCTTTAATACTTCTTCAGGAACCATTTCTTTGAAGTCATCTTCAAATTTTTGTAATCTTTGATCAATATCCTTTTCAACCTGACTATAGATGTAATCTTCAATATCTTCATCATCATCTAATGATTTAATGATATTAACATCTAATAGGTCAGATCCAATCATATGTTCATTGAATACTTTTGTTAACTTTTCATCATCAAAGTCATCCTCAGAATTCATAAAATCCTGTACTTTGTTGTGAATTGCAATACGTAAAATCTTCTTTAATAATTCATCAAGATTTTCAGCTTTAACAACTTGTTGTCTTTCTGAATAGAATGTTTCTCTTTGACGACGAATAACATCATCATATTTTAATACGTTCTTACGTGAATCGTAATTAATACCTTCAATTCTTTCTTGAGCCATTGTTACCATCTTTTGAATCATCTTAGATTCAATTGGTTTTGATTCATCGCCTTCACCCATTAATCTAATAATGTTTGCAAGCTTCATCTTAAATGAATCTCCACCGAAACGAATCATTAATTCATCTTCAGCAGATAAGAAGAATCTAGAATAACCAGGGTCACCTTGACGACCAGCACGACCTCTTAACTGGTTATCGATACGTCTAGATTGGAATCTTTCAGTACCTAAAACTGCTAAACCACCTAATTCAGCAACTCCAGGTCCAAGCTTAATATCGGTACCACGACCAGCCATATTTGTTGAAATTGTAACTGCTCCTCTTTCACCAGCATGAGAAATAATTTCAGCTTCTCTTGCGTTATTCTTAGCATTTAATACTTCATGAGGAATTCCTTCCTTAATAAGCATCTTGTCAACTAATTCTGATGTTTCAACGTTTGCAGTACCAACAAGGATTGGTTGTCCTTTTTTATGACGTTCAACAATATCTTCTACTAAAGCCTTAAACTTAAATTCAGGAGATAAGAAAATCAAATCTGGTGCATCATTTCTTATAACAGGTCTATTTGTTGGAACTTCAACAACATACATGTTATAAATATCACGGAATTCTTCTTCCTCTGTTTTTGCAGTACCTGTCATACCAGATAGCTTATTATACATACGGAAGAAATTCTGATAAGTGATTGTTGCAACTGTAATAGTTTCTTTTTT
>CACZRY010000050.1 GCA_902783745.1 uncultured Erysipelotrichaceae bacterium | reverse complement strand
GGGTTTACCCATTAGACACTTAAACATTTTCATTATATCAAAAACGGGTGTCAATATCAATGATGAAAGCAATTTCTAGGCACCATATAAATAAAAATCCATAGTAAACTATGGATTATTTATTGAAGCAATCTTTTATTGCATCATCTGATATTTCATTATAAAAAATTCTTTTAAATTTAACACCATCTAAAATTCTTACCGCAATTATATCATCATCATCTGTTTTTACAGTATAAATTTCATCATTAAACTTATCTACACTTAAATAGCCTAAATAATATGAGCTTTGATAAATATTATCTTTATAGCTATTAACATCTAAGCATTCAATATTACCATCAATTACATTAATAATATCTGATAATACAAATACTACCTCATCTATATTTCTAACATCAGTATATGTATCCTTATATGCAAGTATTCTTCTATCATTACTCTTTTTAGCTTCAAGATATAAATTATCATTTGAATCCTTTAATACTCTAATATTTTTCAAATCATATATTTCTACAAATTCACAATCTGATACTTCATTTTTATTATTAACAATATCTAATACTTTAATTGGATTACCTGATACAACCTCATTATCTAATACATCCTTATCTACTAAAGAATTATCACAAATATAGCTATTATCACCAATTCTTACTCCACCTAATATAACTACATTAGATCCTATATATGCATTAGAACCAATATAGACATCACTTGTTCTAATTATATTTTTATCATTATAATCTACTTGTGCTGTTTTAATAGTGACATTAGATGAAATTCTAACATTAGAACCTATATTAACCTTGCTAAAAGATATTAAAGTAAAATTAGGACCTATATTTACATTATTAGAAATACTTAAATTAGATACATTATTACAATAAAAATTTGGTCCAATTTTAATATTATCTTTTTTAAATAATTCATTTATTATATCTTGTCTTTCAAATGGTGATATAGTATTTAATTTATAAATTATTAAATCAGTTTCATCCATTTCACACTTAATCTTATTATCTAATTTATTTAAATCTATAACTAATTCTTCCATTATAAACTCCTTATTTAAAAATATTTTTTTATATTACTTTAACAAAAAATAAAATTACTATTATATAATATAGAATCATTTTTATAAAAAGTTCTTTATTAATTAAAATTAATTAATAAAATATCAAATTTATTGGAAAATAAAATTACTTTTATTTTTTTATAACTCTAATATAATTAATTTTGGTGATTATATGATTTATAAAGACTTTGCGTTAATTATTAAAAACAAAAGAATATCTATGGGATTAACTCAAAAGGATGTTAGATTAAAGCTTGGTATATGCCAATCTAAATATTCTAAGATTGAATCTGGAATACAAGAACCTTCATTTAATGAGCTTCAGGTTCTTGCAAGAATATTAAATCTAGATTTAACATTAATCTTAAAAATTAAAGAACCCATAAAATCAAATAAATTTTTTGATTAATCTTCTAAGAATGAATATGGAGTTATACCTTCCATATCATATTCTCCTAAATATTCAAATGGAATATCACTATCTTCAATACGAATTCTATTATCAGTACTTCTTTTTTCATTTGTACCATTAATTAAAGATGATAATGATGTTTGTCTTTGATATTCTATATTTTTTAAAGCTAAAGATAATGTATCCTTATTACCAATAAGTATAAGCTTTTGTTTACTTCTTGTAATACCTGTATATATTATCCTTTTTTTAAGCATTATTTGATAAGATGGTAATATTGGCATTATAACATTATCAAATTCACTACCTTGTGCTTTATGTATTGATATTGCATAAGCTAAAGTTAGGTTATCAAATTCTTGAGCTTTATATGTTACTATATGCTCATCAAATGATATTAATAATGCATCTTCACCCTCAACCTTTAAAACATCTAATACATAACCAATATCACCATTCATTATATCAAGCTCTGGGTTGTTTCTTAATTGTAAAACCTTATCTCCCTTTTTAAATAGCTTATCATCTCTTTTTACAAATTTTTCTTCATGATTATATCTATTTTGTACTGCTTGATTTATTGCATCTATACCACATATACCTTTATACATAGGTGCAAGTATTTGAATACCAGATATTAAATCTAATCCTCTTTTTACATAAGCATCTAATATTTTAAATATTTGATCAATTGTATCTTTTGTATCACTATTATAAAAATAGACTTCTTTTTTTTCTAAGAATAATCTATAATCTATTTTTTCATTTAGTACCATTTGACTTAATTTAATAATATTAGAATTAGCTGCTTGTCTTAGAATTTCATTTAATTTTGTTGTTTTAAATACATTAGTATTCATTAAATCA
Source organism: uncultured Erysipelotrichaceae bacterium (assembly GCA_902783745.1). Classification (GTDB taxonomy): domain Bacteria; phylum Bacillota_I; class Bacilli_A; order Acholeplasmatales; family Anaeroplasmataceae; genus Anaeroplasma. The sequence continues at coordinate 1,001 of CACZRY010000050.1, read as the reverse complement.
TATAAAACATTTCCAGGACCAACAGATGGTAGCTGATTAATATCTCCAACTAAAATTACTATAGTATCATTTTGTAATGCCTTAAATAAGCTTGACGCAAGCATTATATCAAGCATTGATACTTCATCTATTATAAGTAGTGATGTTGATAATAAATTATATTCATTATAGTTAAATGTTTGATCATAATTATATCCTAATAATTTATGAATTGTTTGAGCCTTAAATCCTGTTGCCTCAACCATTCTTTTTGAAGCTCTTCCTGTAGGAGATGCTAAAGATATTTTTTGTTGCATCGCAATATCAGATAAAGACATATCCATAAGTCTTGCATAACAATTTAATATTCCCTTTAGGATAGTAGATTTACCTGTACCAGGTCCACCTGTAATAATAGATAGCTTATTAGATAATGCATTAATAATTGCTTCTCTTTGCATAGGTGTATATTTAATATCAATTGTAGACTCAACATATTCTAATGCAGCCCTAACCTTATCAATACTAAATTTAGGTTTAGATTGCATATTTAATATTTTATCTTTTAAAGATGTTTCACATTTATATAAATATGAATCATAGAATTTATCATCAATATGAACTAATTTATTTTCTAATATTAATTCACCTATAATCTTATCAATTAATTCAATATTAGAAATATTTAATAAAGACATAGTTGAATTTAATAATTGCTCATGTGTTATATATGTAAATCCTTCTTGGTAACAAATAAAATTAATTGTATATATTATTGCAGCCTTAATTCTTTTAGGATCATTAGGTAAAAATCCTAATGTTATTGCTAGATTATCACATTTTTTAAAGCCAAATCCATCTACATCATCAATTAATCTATATGGATTTTCTTTAATTAGATTTGCCGCATTTGCTCCATATCTTTCATATAACTTTAAAACCATTTTAGAACTTAAGCCAAATGAATATAGATCAACAAAAGTTTTATCTATTGCCTCATTTTCTTTTAAAACCTCGTAAAT
>CACZRY010000049.1 GCA_902783745.1 uncultured Erysipelotrichaceae bacterium | reverse complement strand
CCAAATTACAATGATAATTAAAACTGCCATAATATTCTTTAAAAATAAGAATCTATTACCCATGAAGTATCTTTGTGCATTATCTTCACCATACTTCTTCTTAAAATATAGTCTTAAAAAGAATAATCCAACTAAATATACAATAGCTAAAATTGATAAAGGTAATCTTTGTCCACTAAATAAATTCTTTATCCATAAATTTTCTATAGTTATACCAAATATTTGTTCACTATAGAAAATAAAGAATGATATAAATATAAATAAAATTGGTAATATTGCACCTAATCTAAATAACAATAGTTTCTTTCTTGTTTTAATAATATTAGGTGTATAAAACAAGAAAAACATTATCAAGAAATAACATCCAGTTGACATAAATGGATTTGGGAACGATAAATTAACAAAGCTAAATATAATACTATTTGTATTCTTTAAGCTTATTATTAAATATGTTTCAAAATAATATATTACAAAGAACGCTAAAGGATATAAGAATATATTTCTTAATACTCTTTTATCATCAATGAATAAATCGAATTTCATAAATGATAACAAGAATACACCAATTAATTGTACAGACAATAATCTTTGAGATGTTTGCATTACATCCTCACTATATTCAAAGGACATAAATCCCATGAATAGTACTCTTGATACACCTATTCCAATTAGTAATATACCAAATAACTGAACTAATATTTCTGGTATAAATGGGAAGAATTTTATATCTCTTTTTTTGATGTTTGATGCAACATCTAAATATAATAATTTATCACTATGACTATATTCTTTTTCTATATCTCTTTTACTTCCATACATATAAGAATAGAAGGTTATAAACGCAAATATCGCAAATAATATAATACTTGATACTTCTATTGATGCAAAATATGCATCCTTATGTAGAATATCATTTTTTTGCGTCATATAAGGCTTATAAATATCTAAAAAGCTTGATAGTTCATAACCTAATTCTTCATTTATTAAATCCTTAAATGAATCAGTAAAATCTATTTTATCTAATAATTTAGAAAAGAGAATTCCTTCTTTTAAAGTAAGGAAATATTCATCAGGTTCTTCTAATGTGAATGAATCAGAATATGTATATTCTGTACTATAATCATAAGCATCTAAATTATATAATACTGTATCATTCTTTAGGTTATCAGCTTCTAAATAGAATCTATAATCATCTGTCCAATATGTTATAGAAAATCTTAATCTAATTTCATTTCTTAACATAGATGAAATTTCTACAAGCATCTCTTCATTATCCTCAAATTTCATAAACTTATGAATTGATGGATGCATAAAATCTGCATAAAGAGAATATGAAATACTACCAGTCATATTTAGATCATCTTGAAATTTATTAACATCACTTGAAAAGAATTCAGGTCTTAATTTTTCATATTTATAATCTAATGCCTTAAAGGTTACAAATGACGCTAAAGTCAATATAGTTATAGTTAATACAATTAATCTAAACCATAATTTTCCAAGTAGTAAATAGAATAAATCTACTATTTTATAGTGCTTATTATTATGTATTTCTATAGGATATGATAAATCATCTAATAAATAATCATTATAATCAATATCAAAAGCTTTTGATACCTTATCAATAGTCTTTTTATTTGGTTTTATATATCCATTTTCTATTAGATGGTATCTAATATATGAAATACCTATCTTAGATGCCATCTTTCTTTTACTTAAGCCAAGTTCTTTTCTTTTGTTATATAAGAATAGGTTATATGGCGTTTTTGAACAAATATTTTCCATAAAATGCCTCCTATATCTTAACAATAGAATCTTTTGTTATAGTTTTAGATGTAATAAGTGACGGATTAACATACTCACCTGAATTTAGATATAACTTAAATTCCATATCTTTTTCCGCTTTTATATCGTATGAAGATACTGGTAAGAAATATGTTTTAAAGCCAGACGCTTTATCATTTGATTGCGCAAAAGCACTATAATCTTTAGATGATAATGTTAAATCATTATGCTTTATATCAATGCTTATATTATTTGGTGCTTCTAATGTGTAATATGAAGTTGGTAATTGATAATCAGTATATCCATATTTAGAATCTAGTGATGTTATATAAGAAAGACATAACTCAGGAATATGTCCTTTCGCAAGAATTTTCATATTAGTTGTATTTAACAAATTCTTTGCATAATTAAAACCTTCATCTGATGTTAATATACCAATTAATATAGGACTTAATCCTTCTAAAAGCTTTAATAAATCATCAACATTAACATCAATTTTCGATGAATAAATTAGCGTATCATTTAAGATTGGTTTTAAATCCTTAAATAATCTTTTTTGATTATATAAAACATCTTTTACTAATATTTCATTTGTATCATCTAATAATAATCTTTTTGCAAAATTCATACCAAAATCAATTAATACTTCTCTTACACTATTATTTTTAAATATAGTTTCTGCAAGACCTACAAATGATGGTTCAAAATTTTCATGATATTCTTGTCTTGTTTCAATTGTAGAACCAACTATATCTATTAATTCTTTCATATATAGACCTAAAGTATAATTAATTTTATTCGAAGATGAAACTATAAATTTATCAATATCATACTCGCCTAATATATCTTTATTAGGTAAATTATTATATACATTCTTACATCCATTTATATAATCTATATAATTTAGATCATTTTCTATATTAGGTAAGTAATAATCTATACCATATCTAATATATCCTAATGTTTTAGGTGCAACATATGTAACAAAGTCATTTGAATTAACAATACAATAAATATTATTGTAATCTTCTCCTTTTTCTTTGATTTTACCATCTATAGATGTTAAAACCTTACCACAAGGAGCTTCAAAACAGAATGCATATATATCATCTTTTTCATATGTAACATCATCTGATAATATATTATTTCCATTTACTAATTCATCATCAATTCTACCTATCGCAAGATTAACTCCCGCTCCACCTCTAGAATAGCCTGAGGTCCATATTTTAATTTTACCTTTAATATTATTATCTTTAATGTAGCTTCTTAAGGTATCTAGGTAAATACTTGATGCGTCATAAAAGCCTTCTGCGTATAAATCATTACCACCTAATTTAAAATTAGATGCCCATTCGACTAAGTATCCAAATCCTCTTACAGATATAGATATCAAAGTAAAATCATCTATTTCTCTTTTAGCGCAATAAACACCAAATGATGTTGTTTTAGGTAGTGATTCACCATCAACATTTGATTTAAAAGAATTAAACCCAATTACTTTATAAAATTCTTTAATATTTGTTGTAATTTGTTTTGGATTACCAGTTTTAGGGTCTATAGATGAGCCTGAAGCTAAAGCCATACATGCAGATGCTGATAATAAATGTGTATTATATTTACTTGATTTTTCTTTAAAATAGTCATCAGAATAATATATATCATATTCCACCTTATCAAATGTTTTATAAGAAGAAAAATGGAATACATTTTCTTTAAGCTCTCCTTTTTTACATGAACTTAAAAATGATATTATTAATATTAATGAAACTAAAATTATAAATCGTTTTAAATTTTTCATTATATCACCCAAATACTAAGTATATTTAAATTTTAACATATTTATTAGTATTTACATGTAAAAATTAAAAAAGACTTCTATTTTATTTTGAAGTCTTTTTCTTTATAAAACCTTAAAAGCTCTAATCTTAATGATTGTGGATTTGAAATATAATGCTTATTTGTCCAATGTGGTGGCATTAGATTTTGATATTTAGATGTTTCAAATCTATTGTCTAATAATACACAAACACCCTTGTCCGTATCAGTTCTTATTACTCTTCCTACACTTTGTATAACTTTAGTCATACCAGGGTATGTATATGCATAATCAAATCCTTCATTATATATTTGATTAAAATAATCTCTTAATAAATTATTAAAATCATTTATTTGAGGTAATCCAACCCCAACAATTATAACTCCAGATAATGCATCACCTATTAAATCAATACCTTCACTAAATACTCCACCTAACACAAAAAATCCAACATGTGATATTCCTTTTTCTTCTCTAAAGCGAGATAATATTTCATTTTGTATATCACTATTCATATTTCTTTTTTGTATTATTTTTTCATATTCTATATCATCATCTATATTATCAGTAACCATTTTTAAATACTGATATGATGGGAAAAATACCATGTAATTACCTTTTTTAGTTGATGTTAGGATATCAATATATTCTAATATCTTATCTATAGATTTTTCTCTATCTATATATTTAGTTGATATTTTATTATCAATAATAATATCCAAATTATTGTTATCAAAAGGAGATTTAAGTTCTAAGAATTTACCTTCTCCTTTAGTTAATAGGTTACAATGATATTCTATTGGTGATAGTGTTGCAGAAAAGAATACTATACCAGATATATATTCTCTTATTGTTTTTAGTAAGAAGCTTGAGGCATCTAGGCAATAATATGATACTTTAATTTCATCATTTTCTTTTAATGCTAAAAGTCTATGAGTATCTGAAAATATATCTGATGTATTAATAAAATCTAAGATTTTATAATAAATATCTAATACTAAATCTTTATTATCAAATTTCTTATTATCCTCAAGTACACTATCACATTTTATTAAAAGCTCCCTTAATTTAGAATTTAATTCATAGTCTGGCTTTGTATCAACATATAATTGTTCTTCATTTAATAGACCTAAATATTTAGATATTTCTTCTAATACATTATTAGCTTCTTTTCTTATTGATGGCTTTAATCCAGTTAAGGTTTGTCTTAATGTTCTTATATCTTCTTCTTCGATTTCTGATGAAAACATTTCTTTTGATCTATCAATCATATTATGTGCTTCATCTATTAATACTTTAGCATTATATATACTATCTTCATTAGAAAAATATCTTATTAGATGTGCGACAGGATCAAATACATAATTATAATCAGCTATAATTACATCACAGTAATAAGATAGATAAAGTGAATATTCGAATGCACAAATCTTATGTTTTTGTGAATATGTTTTTAAAACATCTTCACTTATTATATTATTGTTTTCTAATATATCTATTGTTGCGGTTTTTAATCTATCAAAATAGCCTCTTGCGAAAACACATTCATCAGGATTACAGTGTAGGGCTCTTTTGTTGCATATTTTCTTTTTTGCAACAATATCTATTGCTTTAAGCATTAAACCATCACGTTCTAGTATTTTTAATGCGTCTATTGGCGCATTTTTACCAGAACCTTTTGCGGTTAAATAAAATAGCTTATCGTTATGATTTAAGGCCTTTAAAGCGGAAAATAATGTAGCCATTGTTTTTCCTATTCCTGTTGGGGCAATTGCGTATAGAATTTGCCCATCTCTTAAGGCTCTATAAACAGATGCCATAAGCTCTCTTTGTCCTTTTCTTTCTTTTGGGAATGGGAATTTAATTGTCTTTAGGGTTTCTTCTCTTTTTTTATTACTTAAATCAAGTATAGATAAGAACTTTAAATATTCTTCTAATGCATTAAAGAAGAATTCTTCAAGCTCTTCTATAGATAATATTGAATCAAAGCATTTATTTTCATAATTAACAACTGATACATACATTAATCTTAATTTAATACTAGATAGGTTATTTAAAAGACAGTATAAATAACCATATATTTTTAATTGAGCCATATGCTCACGATGATAATCTACTGTTATTAAGTCTAGTTCTTCAGTTGTAGATTTAATTTCTAATAACATAGGGTTACTAGATTTATAATTTAATACTCCATCTATATAACCATGTAGGGTATATAATTGGTTATTAAATGAAATTTCTTGTTTAATATAATATTCTTTTTTATCATTAGCTGTAAATTGGGATTGGATATATTGATGTATTTGTGTGCCAATATTTATTTCTCTATTAGAAAAGAATTCTTCTTTTAGGTCGCCTGATTGATGAATAAAATAGCTAAGCTCTCTTACGCCTATCATTTTTGACATAAATATTACCTCCAATCCATAATACATTATAACATTTTTAATGTTATTTAAAAGAAAATAAATGGATATGTATAAGACATATCCATCTAATTTATATTAATTATTCTTGAGTTTCTTCTTTTACTTCTTCATCTTTATTTTCTAAAGAATCTCCTGGTAAAGATTCAGTTGATTCGACATTAGATGTATCGGTTTCTACCTCATCTTCTTCTGATTCTCTTGCGACAAGAGCGATATTAGAAATTGTTTGATTATCCTTTAATCTAACTAAGATTACACCTTGAGTGTTTCTTCCTGATACAGATATTTCATCTGCGTGAATTCTTGTTGTAACACCCTTATTAGATGTAATAATTAAGTCAGCTGAATCATCAATTCCTGTTAATGTTACAAGCTTACCATTTTTTGCAGTTACATTTAATGCCTTAACACCAGCTCCACCTCTATTTTGGATTCTATAGTCTGATGCAGGGCTTCTCTTACCAAATCCGTTTTCTGTAATAACTAAGATTTGATCATCATCGCTTCTTAATGCTGATGCACCAACGATTACGTCCCCATCTTGTAATAACATACCACGAACACCAGAACCTGTTCTACCAATAGAACGGATTTGATCTTCAGTAAATCTAATTGATTTACCAGATGATGCACCTAATATAATTGACTGATTACCATCAGTAACCATAACCTTATATAATTCATCATCAGGGTCTAAGTTAATTGCAATAATACCAGATGTTCTAATGTTTTTGAATTCAGCTAAATTTGTACGCTTAACTGTACCACGTCTTGTAACGAAGAATAGATATCTTGATTCATCTTCTATTGAATCAACTGTACAAATTGTTTGTAGCTTTTCGCCTTCCTTAAATTCAAATACATTTACAAGTGGTGTACCCTTAGATATTCTTGATCCTTCAGGAATCATATATGTTTTTTGAACATATACTCTACCTAAATTTGTAAAGAATAATAGATAATCATGTGAGAATGCAGGTATTATCATAGAAACATCATCATCTGAATTAGTCTTCATACCGGAAACTCCCATGCCACCTCTATGTTGTGATTTATATTCACTTTCAGGCATTCTTTTAACATAACCCTTCTTAGTTACGTTAATAATAACATTTTCTCTTGGTATTAAATCTTCATTAGAAATGTTGATTTCAATGTTAGTTGCAACCTCACTTCTTCTTTCGTCACCGAACTGGTCACGAATTTCAATCATTTCTGATTTTAATAATTCTTTTTTCTTTTCTTCGTCTGATAATATTCCTCTATAATAATCACAATCAGCAAGTAAAGTATTTCTTTCATCTACAAGCTTATCGTAATTCATACCAGATAATCTTTGTAATCTCATATCTAAGATTGCCTGAGCCTGTACATCTGATAGATTAAAGCGGTCCATTAATTTTTGTTTTTCTGTACCATCCTTAGTATTTCTAATTAAATGTACAACCTCATCAATATTGTCATGAGCAATTAGTAAACCTTCAAGAATATGAATTCTTTCTTCAGCTTTCTTTAATCTAAATTGTGTTCTTCTTGTGATTACATTTAATTGATGAGATAAATATGCATCAATTGCATCATGTAGGGTGATTGCTACAGGCTTATTATCTAAAATACATACCATATTCATACCATAGCTTGATTGAAGCTGAGTATATTTATATAGCATATTTAAAATAACTTCTGGATTAACATCTCTTCTTAATTCAATAACAATTCTTAAACCATCCATTGATGATTCATCACGTAAATCAGTGATACCATCAATAATCTTATCCTTTGCAACAATTGCAATTCTTTCAATAATTCTTGTCTTATTAATACCATATGGTATTTCTGTTACAACAATTTCACTCTTACCATTATCAAAGTGGTCAATATGAGCTTTACTTCTAACAATAATAGTACCATTCCCCTTAGTATATGCATCATATAAGCCTTGCTTACCTAAAATCATACCACCTGTTGGGAAATCTGGTGCTGGAATATAATTCATTAAATCTTCACTTGTAAGATTTGGATTATCAAGTAAAGCAATACATCCATTAAATACTTCTGTTAGGTTATGTGGTGGAATATTTGTTGCCATACCTACTGCAATACCTGTTGTACCATTTACAAGTAAGTTTGGAATTCTTGCAGGAAGTAATACTGGTTCTTTTTCTGTTGCATCATAGTTATCAATAAAATCAACAGTATCTTCATCTAAATCTCTTAGCATTTCCATAGAGATTTTAGATAATCTTGCTTCAGTATAACGCATGGCTGCAGCGCCATCACCATCGATATTACCAAAGTTACCATGTCCATCAATTAATGGATATCTATAGCTGAAATCTTGAGCCATATGTACCATTGCTTCATAAATAGATGAGTCACCATGTGGGTGATACTTACCCATAACGTCACCAACAATTCTTGCTGACTTTTTATGTGCAACGTTATTAAATACCTTAAGTTCATTCATACCATATAAAATTCTTCTTTGAACTGGCTTTAAACCATCTCTTGCATCAGGTAATGCTCTTGCGATAATAACAGATAATGCATAATTTAAAAATGATGTCTTCATTTTAGTATTGACATCTAATAATTCAATACTATCATGCTTTCTTTCTTCAAGAGCTTTTTCAAATTGTATATCTTTTTCGTTTTGTGCCATTTTCAGTCACCATTAAATATCAAGATTAGAAGCATCATTTGCATGCTCTTGAATATATACCTTTCTAGGTTCTACCTCTTCTCCCATTAACATTTCAAATGTTTGGTCTGCAATCATTGCATCTTCAAGGTGAACTCTTACTAATGTACGAGTTGCTGGGTCCATAGTTGTTTCCCATAATTG
>CACZRY010000048.1 GCA_902783745.1 uncultured Erysipelotrichaceae bacterium | reverse complement strand
TTTAACAAAAGAAGAAAAAGATTATATAAAAAATAATATTCCAAATGATGCATTTTATTATGAGGGATATATAGGATAAGAGAAGTGACTTAATGAAGTTGCTTCTTTTTTTTAAAAAAGTGTCGAAAATATGACCTAATATGGAAAAACTTTCACAAAAATCGAAGCATTTCAATTTTCATTGTTTTTCATTTGTTATATTTGTTGCAAAAAAAATCGTTTAATGCTAAAATTTTGATGAAAATGCTTTCAAAGGAGGAATTTATATGAAAGGCTTAAAGAAATTAAGCATTTTAGGATTAGGATTAGCATTAACTGCAAGTCTTGCCGCATGCAGTCAATCAAAATCTATAAATCAACTTGATGCAATTCCTGTTGCTGAAGAAGAAACATATCCAGAAGTTTCTTATGATGAAGAATACGCAAAAGAAGATTTAAGATTAGCTAACGTTGTAGTAGATACAACAAATGCTAAAACTAAGTTCTATTTAGGCGATGAGTTTTCATCAGAGGGTCTTATAGTAAAAGCAAGATATTTTAAATATGAAAACGGAACTCGTGTTGCAACAATAGATGTTGATATTGATAATTATTCTATTGATACATCAGAGGTCAATATGTATGTTGCTGGTACATATAATGTTGTTATTGGTTTTAGAAAGGGTGCAATTTTAAAAACTAGGAGTTATTCAATTACAGTAAAGAATAATGTATATGAAGGTACTCCAAATATTACATATCTTTCAGGATTAGATGTTAGTTGGAGTGAGGCAATTCAAGAAGATGATTATTTCTGCCAAACTTCAGATAATGTTTTAACAGTTTATGTTAATTCTGAAGCTGGTGCAAATGATATATTAAAGAGTAAGATTACAACTGCTGCTTTAAACGCAACGGTATATGCAACAACAAATGATGCATCAGGTAATGTATCTAGTATTACACCTATTACAAAATGGAATAACAAGAATTATAATCCTGTAATTGATTGTGAGGATTTAGATATTTCTAAACCAGGTACATACATGGTTAAATTAACATTAACTCGTAATATTACAGTTGATGGTGAAAGTATTCCTGTTCCTGCAAAGGGATTTGTACTTATTAATGTTAGAGATGTAATTGATGATGTTTCTTATGCTGGATATTATGATAGCGAAGGTAACTTAGTTTCTAACGGAATAAAGGATTTTGCATCATCAATTGATAAAATTGATTTTTCTGATTTAGCATTTAAGGTTAAATATTATTCTGGAGATAAGATTGTAAGAGTTGGCGATATGCCAGATTTATTTGATTTCTCAATTAATAATATCCCACCTTATGTTTTAGGGCAGTCAGATGCTACAGTTAAATTAACAGAAGCTAATTTATCTAATGTAATTCCACAAGCATCATTTAAAGTAAATGTCGTTGACTCAGGTAAGACATTCGGTGTTTATAACGTACGTGATGTATCAGATTTTAGTAACGTAGTATCATATGATGCTGAAACAGAAAAGTATACAGATGTTAATGTTGGCGCTGATGGCGTATTTATGTCAGAAGATGAAAGAGTATTTGGCGCAAATATTGCAGGTCACAATGGTGCAGTAACTGCTGACGGTATTACATTCTCATATAGAGTCAAGATTACTAAGAATACTGGTAAAGTTGAGTTCACACCTGAAAAGAGTGGTAGAGCTAAATTATACTTTGACTTCAGTGCGACTGGTGAATCTAATGTAATTGTAAAGAATGCAAAGGGTGAAACACTTAAAGAATTATCAATGCTTGGAAATGGTGGAAGCAAGATAAGTGGTATTCTTGAAATTGATTTAGTTGCTGAAGAAAAGATTATAATTACAACAACAGCAGGTACTACATATTTCTATGGTATCGCTGCAGAATATGATAAGGCTTAGGAGGACAAAAAATGAAAAAGAAAATTATTTTTGGTGCGTTAGCCTTATCAAGCTTAGCACTAACTTTAACTGCATGTAAAAATGGCGGTACTGACACTACAACTGGTAGTGCAAATACAACAACAAGTGGTGTAGTTACAACAACTACTGGTACAACTACAACAACAGGTGGTATTAATACAACAACAGGCGGTATTAATACAACAACAGGTGGAATTATATCTACAACAGATAGTACTACAACAACATCTGAGCAAGTAGAAGCTAAGGTATATTATGTATCACCTAATGCAACAGCATCAGGTAAGGGTACAAAAGAAGATCCTATGCCTTTCCATATTGCCTACAATAGGGTTGAAGCAGGAGATACAATCATTTTAACTGCTGGTACATATAAATATAATTACCGTCAAGAATTGAAGGCATCAGGTCAAGCTGGTAAATATATTACAATGTGTCCTGAAAATGAAGGAGATAGAGTAATATTTGATTTCTCTAGTATGGCATTCAATGGCTCAAACCGTGGTATCCAAGTTTATGGTTCATTCTGGCATATTTATGGAATTGAAGTTACGGGCGCTGGTGATAACGGTGTTTATGTAGCAGGTGACCATAATATCATTGAAAACTGTATGTTCTATTCAAACCGTGATACTGGTTTACAATTAGGTCGTGCATATAATACAGATAATACATTAGATTCATGGCCTTCATATAACTTAATTAAGAACTGTACATCATTTGCTAACTTTGATGAGGATACATTAGGAGAAAATGCCGATGGATTCGCTGCAAAATTAACAGTAGGATATGGTAACGTATTTGATGGATGTATGGCATTTAGAAATTCAGATGATGGTTGGGATCTATTCGCTAAGGTAGACTCAGGTAACATTGGTACAATTACACTTTATAACTGTGTATCATTTGAAAATGGTTATATGCCATATACAGTTAATAGAAGTGCTGATGGAGTTGATTTCCAATCTTATAACACATTAAATGGTGATGGTATTGGATTTAAGCTTGGTGGATCTACAATGATGGGTGACGTTGTATTAAACAACTGTCTTGCATTTGATAACAAGCTACATGGATTTGGTGATAACTCTAACCCAGGTGTAATTTCTATAACAAATTGTACTGCATTCAACAACTGTTCAGGTTTAGTTGGTATGGGTACAAAGACTGACCAGAATTTAGATGGTAGAATCTCTAGTAATAGAGGTATTGATGGTGACGTTAATAAGTCAAATAACTTCGACTTAGCACGTGATAATAAGTCATATAATAACTACTATGGTGCATTATCATATACAAATAACCAATCTCATTATAGTACTGGTGCAAACGATTCTTTATATAATGTAGATTCATATAAGGGTGCTGTTGCATATTCAGTATTCAATGTTGGATATGATGGTGGAGAAGTTTATCGTTCATTTACAACTCCAGAAGATGCATCAGCTTATAAGAGTGAAACAGTAGATACTGCATTCACAAATGGTTCTAAGGGTTCAGTAACTATTACTGATTCTGACTTTAAGGATTTAACAAGTATTAATGCAATTTGCGAATCTAGTGCAGATGTTGCTGAATTAGGTTTAGCAATTGTTAAGGATTACAGAAATGCTGATGGATCTGTTAATATGCATGATAAGGTAGCATTATCTGATAATAGCCAATTTAAGACATTTAATAATGGAAATGCAATTGGTGCTACATTAAATAAGACAAGCTTCAATGATTACGATCATCCTGATTTCTATACATTTGAAGCTACAAGCAAGGATTTAGCTAATGATGAGGTATCTGTATTATCAGCATATGCATCATGCCAACCTATTACATCTTCATTTGCAACATATCAAGACTTTGATTTACCAAAGCTTGTTGATGGTTGTGATATTACTTGGACATCTTCAAATACAGATGTTATTTCAATTGATATGAATGAAGTTACAACAGTTTCTGGTTCATTCACATCAAAAGCTAACGTAATTGTTCCAGAAGATGCAACTAATGTAACATTAACTGCAACAATTAATAAGGGTGCTTATACAACTACAAGAGATTTCGTAATCCATGTACTTGGACGTAACCAAGATTTAGGTGCATTAACATCAACTGGTGATACTGCAATTAGAGTTGCTAAGTATGGTAGCTATGCTGAACCAAGAGTTTATGCATTAGATTCATCTTCAGTAACTAAGTCTGAATTACCACAAGGATTATATACTATTGAATATACATATGAATATGCTACATCTGGTGGAACAAATGCTACTTACTATAAGGTAGATGGTGTTTATACATCAATTCCAGGTGTATATAGAGTAACTGCTAAGGGAACTTCATTAAAGAGCAATAGAACTTCAACATTCGTATACAATGTATATGTTGTTGACCCAGATTGTGATATTGATTTCTATGGTGAAATTGAAACAACATTAACTTCAACTGGTGTTCAATTAGTTGGTAACTTATCTAATATTGAAGGTTCTGTATATGCATTAGTTTCTGAAGCTAATTTAGGTACAGTAACTTATGCTGATATCATTAATAATGAAAATGCTCAATCTGTTGCAATTACAACTGATTCAATCGTTGCTAAGTTCGATGCAGATAACTTAAATATTAAGGATGAAGATGGCATCCAATACTATGTATACTATGTAGTAGCAAATGCTAATAAGTCTAATACAAACGCTACTGTAAGAAACTTCTCTGTTTCTTCTAAATCAATTACAACAAATGATGAATTCTATCAATTAGCTCGTAATGGTAAGCTTTCTTCTGAAGCAGAAGCATCTTCATTAATGATCTATAGCTTAAAGAATGATTTAGACTTTAAAGATTATTATTGGGATATAACTAAGACTTCAACATTAGCTGGATTCTCTGGATTATTCAATGGTAATGGTCATACAGTTTCTAATATTACTATTACAACAAAGGATAACGAAGGTGCATCAATTGATATTTCTAAGAACAAGAAGGTTGTAAATGTATTCTATCAATTAACTGGTGGTACAATTATGAACTTAAATGTAACTGAAATGTCTATTAAGGATACAACATCTTCAGCTACTCAAGTTGGTTTTGTTGGTGAAATGAGAGGCGGATACTTACATAAGATCCAATTAACTAACGTAAGCTTATATGCATATGATTCAGCTGGTGCATTAGTTGGTAAGGTTTCTGGTGGTTATAACTACATTACTGAATGTCAATTAATTAACCCAATCCCTGAAGATTATAATGATACTGAATACGTAATTGGTGTTAAGAATAAGTATGCAGCTGGTTTAGTTGCAAACGTACAAGCAAACTCTGATTCAGCTGTTAACCATTTATACATCTCTGATTGTGCAGTTCTTGCTAATATCGGTGATGGATTAGATGGTGCTGGTAACTTAGGTGGTATTGTTGGACGTATTAAGGGCGAAGATGCTAGATATGTATTATCAATCGTTCAATGCTACTATTATGGTACAATTATCGCTAAGGGTCAGTATAACGCTGGTATCTTAGGTGATATTGAATCAGGTTCAGGTGCTATTACAGTATTAAGAAACTACTCAGATGCTAAATTCGTTTATGCAGGTGTATATTTAGACGCTTGGGAAAATAGAACAAGTGAACAAGTATATGCTCATAAGAATTCTAACCCAATCATTGGTCGTGCAAACGTATCAACTGGTTCAATTACATCTGATATTTCAAATGTAGGTACATGGGCTGATTACTACTGTGTAACTGGTAACATTATGGTTTCTAAGTCAATTGTATTCGACTTAACATTAGAAGATTCTGATACTATGTTTGAAATAACTCAAAGATATTGCGAAAATGTCTTCTATATGGATTTCTCTGAAACTGGAGCATGGCAATATGATCAAGAAACTGGTAGATTATCTTTAAAGGCATTAGCCTAATTTAATAATATAGACCCCAAGGGATTCCTTTGGGGCCTTTATTATTTTATAGATATTTATAAAAAATATGCTATAATCTATCTTGAATTTGTATATTATTTAGGACTGGTTTTATATGGAAAATATTGTAAAAGAATTCTTAAAACAAAATAATATAATAATTACTAAGCCCTGTGTTGTTGCAGTATCAGGTGGTGCTGATTCAGTATGCTTATTACATATAATGGTTAACTTAGGCTATAATTGTATTTTAGCTCATGTAAATCATAA
>CACZRY010000047.1 GCA_902783745.1 uncultured Erysipelotrichaceae bacterium | reverse complement strand
GGTGCTGATATTGTTATCCACTCAACAACTAAGTATATGGATGGTCATGATGCTACAGTAGGTGGTGTTATTGTTGATTCTGGTCGTTTTGACTGGATGGCTCATAAAGATAAGTTCCCAGGTCTTTGTACTCCAGATGAATCATATCATGGAATTACTTACGCAGAAAAATTTGGTAAGGAAGGTGCATTTATTACTAAGTGTACTGCTCAATTAATGAGAGACTTAGGTTCTATTCCTTCTCCAATGAATGCATATATTCTTAATTTAGGTCTTGAATCTTTAGCAGTAAGAGTAAAAAGACATTGTGAAAATGCCCAAGCTGTTGCAGAATTCTTAGCATCAAATGATAAAGTGTCTTGGGTTTCATACCCTAGCCTTAAGGGTGATAAATATTATGATTTAGCTAAGAAATACTTACCTAATGGTTCATGTGGTGTTGTTTCTTTCGGTGTTAAAGGCGGAAGAAAGGCTGCAGAAGAATTTATGAAGCATTTAAAGCTTGCAATTATTGCGACACATGTTGCAGATGCTCATACTTGTGTATTACATCCAGCATCATCAACACATCGTCAGCTAACTGAAGATGAATTAAAGGCTTGTGGTGTTGCACCAGAAGGAATTCGTTTCTCTTGTGGTATTGAAGCAAAAGAAGATATTATTGAAGATATAAAGAATGCATTATCATTCATTTAATAAAAATTAGTCTATCGTTTGATAGACTTTTTTTATAAAAACACTTTCATAAAAAATGAACTTTTGTCTAATTATTTACTTTATAAGTTATACTTATAAAATCTATATTCCTTTTTTATTACTTTCAATTATTTATGTCTTTTATTAGTAGATACCACTTTAATAGATTTATTTTAATTTAAAAGTGTGTTAAAATCTAATAAAGACATCACTTAGGGGTTGATAGTATGTTCGATTTCAATAATTTCATAGAAGTATTAAATAGTAGAAGTGATTCAAATGCATTAGATGTTGCTTTAGATACCCTAAAGGAACTTTTTCATGTTGGAAAAATCGAAATAAAGTCTTCATCTTTAGACGAGGTTATTGAATACACTATAAATAAAAAATATTCTAAGGAACCATTTTTAACATATTTTGCAAACGGATATAATTATAATTTTTATAAGCTTGATGATGGTTATTCATTTACTGATGAAGAAGTAAATGATATAAGCACATTATTAAAGCTTATAAGCCTACATCATAAAAATTGTATTGTAATAAAAAAGGCAGAAGAAGCTAGATACTTTAATCTATTAACTAATCTTCCAAATAATTTTGGATTCCAAAAGAAAATAAATGAAATAAAAAAGGATGTTGATATTTCACTATATAATTCATATTTCATTAATATTAAAGGATTTGGATTAGTAAATAAATTATTTGGCTCTAATGCTGGTAATATAGCAATTAAAGAATATGCAAATAGACTTTTAGAATTTAGAGAAAATGATGAAGTTGTAGGACACTTAGGTGGAGATAATTTTGTCGCATTTATAAAAAGAGCAAGACATGACAAGTTCATAGATCTTGTTACAATGTGTCCAGTTGTTTTAACAAGAGATGGAATATCTAAAACAGTAAATCTAATTGGTGTTGTTGGATATACTGAATTATCAGGTGATGTTGATTATAATACATTATTATCTAATCCATCAATTGCTTGCCAATACGCAAGAAACACTAAAAAAATAGTAGTAAAACAAACTCCAGATCTATTAGAAATGGTTAATTCAGTAAAAACTATTGAAAGAACATTCTCAGAAGAATTAAAAAATGGTAATTTCGTAGTTTACTACCAACCAAAATTTGATATTAAATCAGGTAAGATTATAGGTGTTGAGGCATTATCACGTTGGATAAGCAACGGTAAGGTTGTACCACCTGGTATGTTTGTACCTATACTTGAAAAGAATGGTGAAATAATTGATTTAGATCTTTATGTATTAGAAAACTTATGTAGAGATATCCATAACTTTAGAAATCAAGGTCATAGAATAGTACCTGCATCATGTAATCTATCAAGAAGAGACTTTGATGATTTAGAATTAGAATCTAAAGTAATTAATATAATAAAGAAATATAATGTTAAGAGTGAAGATATAGTAATTGAAGTTACTGAAACTACAAACCTAGAAGAAAACGAAAGATTAGCAAGATTTATCAATACTATGCATAAAAATGGTATATTAACCGCAATAGATGATTTTGGTACTGGTTATTCTTCATTATCTGTATTAAGAGACTTTAGAGTAAATGAAATAAAAATAGATAGATCATTTATTAATAGAGATGTCTTAACTAATTCAGATGAAATAATAATTGGTTCTATAATTGATATGGCTAAACGTTTAAATATTAACGTTATTTGTGAAGGGGTTGAAACAAAATCACAGGCGGAATTCTTAATAAAGCTTGGATGTATGAATGCACAAGGCTTCTTATATTCAAAGCCACTCCCAAAAGAAGAATTCGAAGATATGCTATTAAGAATAGGAACTATATATGAATAATAAAAGAAGGAATTGAAATGAGATATAATGATATATTTAAAAATGAAGATAAAGAAGTGATAAGAAATCTTTTATATAAATATATTGATATAACTAATTTTGATTCCTTCCTTTTTTATTTGAAATCGAATAATTCCAAATATTTAGACTTTTTTAATGAGGTTAAAGATAATCTAATAGATTTATACAAAAACAAAAATCCTTTAATATTTGATATCTCAGATGATGATATTATAAACATCACAGGAGAAACAGGTAGTGGTAAATCTACATATACTTTAAAGCATTATAATGATTTAGATAAATATGAAGTTATAGAAACTGATAAACTATTTAATGAATCATTTGAAGTAGATAAATTCCAATTACAAATTAGAAATAAAATATTTAATAAATACCAAGATGAACATTATCCTGGTGGTTATAATCTAAGAATTAATTTTAATCATTTTAATGATGTATTAAAAATAATTGTTAATAGTAAAAAGAAAACTAATAAATGTCTTGTAATAGATTCTGGTCAATATAGACATTTAAAGAATTATAAATTACTTAAAGGTAAGCTTATAATTATAAGAACAAGTGTAGATTTATCTATTAAAAGAGCTTGTATGAGATTTAAAAAAAGATACCCTAACGCAACAAAAGAAGAAATAAAAAATCATAAAATAAAAAAATATACTGCCTTTGAATTACATAAGAAATTTAATACTTTAATTATTAAGTCATTTATTTTATATAGATTTTAATATTTCTTTATTTAAAATATTTTTAATGTTAAAATTACATTAGAAGAGGTGATTTCTAATGCAAGATAAGAAGTTGACTTTAGAAGAATATCAAAAGAAATATAATAAAAGATATAACATAAAAGCTGCAAAAACATTTATATTTCTTTTTGTTGCAGCAATAGGTATTATTATTGCAACATGCTTATTCTTTATTACTTTAAGAGTTTATGAATTAAATAAATATGTAGGATATGGTTTTATTGCCTTATCAGTATTATTGTTTATTATTTTATATATTGTTCCTTTGATTAAAATATCTAAAACTAAATCATTTATGACTTTAGTTGATAGAAGTAATATATCTAAGGCAAAGAAATACAATAAAAAATTAAGAGAAGATTTAGCTGATAAAATGATAGACTTAAGTGAATCAACTAAAGATGTTTCATTTTATTCTAATGAATCAATTGGTAAGCTTGCGGTTGCAAGACATACCAAAAATGATTCTATGCTAAGAGAGGCTTTAACTAATATTTATAAAACTGATGTTAGTTCTTGTGCAAAAAAACTAATTAGAGATCATGCATTAAAGGTTGGTCTTACAACTGCGTTATCTCAATCACAGGTACTAGATACATTATTTGTTAGTACATATGATTTAAATTTAATAAAGGATATTGTATTCCTTTATGGATTTAGACCTAATGAGGGTGAGCTTGCTAAAATATATAGAAATGTTTTATTAGCTTCATTTAGTGCATATGGACTTACTAATGTAACATCAAGTACAGCTCAAGCAATTGTACAAAAGATAGGAGAAGCCGCAACTGGTGTACCTATTGTTGGTAAAGCTATAGGAACTGTTTTAGATTCATCTATTCAAGGATTTGTTAATGCTTCATTTACAGTAATTATTGGTTATCAAACTAAGAATTATTTAATGAAGGAATATAAGCTTCAGGATATATTAGAAGATGTAATATATGAAGAATCTAAGGAATTAGAAGAGGAAGAAGAGCTTGTTTATACATTAAAGGATGATATTAAAACAAGCGTTAAAACAAAGAAAAAACAAGAAGCATAATTATTAAATTATTAAGGATGTATATACATCCTTATTTTTTTGTAATAATTTATACTTGATAATTGTTCATTTTTGAACTAAAATGGTAAAAGGGTTTTAAAAAAGTATAGTAGGGGATTTGGGAAAATGGAAAATTTGGAGTTAGAAAAATTAATATCGCTTGCAGAGGGAGGAGACTTTAAATCACAATATCAGCTAGGTTATATGTATTATATGGGGGCTGGTATTGAAAAGGATAGAATTTCTGCTGCAAAGTGGTTACAAAAGGCTGCAGATAGAGGTAGTGCAAGAGCGCAAGGATTACTTGGGTTTATGCTTTATAATGGAGATGGAATTAAAAAAGATTATAAGCTCGCTTTTGAATATTTCTTGAAAGCAACAAGGAAAGGAAATTATATCGCAGAATATCATTTAGCTTGTATGTATGATGTTGGATATTACGTAAAAAAGAATAGAGAGCTTGCATTTAAGCATTACTTAAATTCAGCTAATGCTGGTGTATCTAGTGCCCAATTTGTAATGGGATATACATATGAGGTTGGTTTAGGTGTTAAGCAGGATTATAAAAAAGCTGAGGGTTGGTATTTAAAGGCAGCTTCTCAAGGCGACCATAGAAGTATTGATGCAATAAAGGCATTAACAAATGATGGATTAATCTAATGAAAAATGGAGACTTTTTTTAGTCTCCATTTTTTTAGAAATGATAAATATCAAATCCAGCATTTTCAAATTTTAATATTCCAGTACCAATTAATACATAGAATGTGAAATATAATATAAAGAATGAAATTATTAATCCCAAGAATACATATTTACCATATCTTGTCTTTGTTCTAAATATTAATAGCCAGCCTTGTGCAATTAATATTGAATAAGGTAAGAAGCATAGACAGCTTCTTAAGCTATGTGGTGAATAATCATTAGTAAGACCTGTTGATATACAAGTTATTAATATAACACCTAGTAAAAACCAATTTAAGCTATTAGATGATTCTTTTCTTTTATAGAATAAATAAACAAGTGGAATTAAATTAATTGTACCTAATAAACCAAATACTGGTAAGCTGTGTCTATATATCCAATCTCCTGTAAAGAATAAGAAAGATGGATTAAATAGATTAGTAGTATTTTTAACCCATAGAAGTAGGGATGTTTGAATACTTTTATCACTTTGGAATACTAATAATGATTTAGATCTAGAATTAAATTCTTCGTTAAATAAAATATAATATGCTAAAGGTAATGCCATAAGGGATGCTACAACAACCATTACTATTGCCATAAATATATTTATTCTTTTTTTAATTAAAAGCCATATAAATACGAAAACCCACATAAATACTGCAGGTATTCTTGCAGGAGGATATACTGTTGCAAGTAGTACTAATGATATTGATACTAAAGAAGAATAAACATATCCTCTTATATTTGATGATATAATAAATTTTTTATTATCACCCTTATATTTAATATCAATCTTATCATTTTTCATTAATACACTAAAGAAAAAGAAGAATAGTGAAAAATATACTGCAACAAATGAAGGATCCCATATTCTATTTGCTTGTACAAAACCCCAAGGTAATGTTAATGAAGTAAATAGAGTAATCCAGAATAATTTATTATTTTTATTAAACCAATTTCTAACACCAAAAGCTAATAATATACATGAAGCTATTGTTAATGTTTGTTGAATTATTCTTGCTTTTTCAGGAGTAATATTTCCTAAAAAGAAGCTAAAGAATAGCATAGGATATAAATATACATATGTTGTATATCCGCCACCTACAACCATAAATAAAGGAGCTTTATTGTTATAATAATCATATCCTGTATTTCTTATTGCTTCTATATGCTTTAATATTACCTCTTCATCAGAAAATACATCAGGCATATAAATAATAGATATATATCTTATTGCCGCAAGGATTATTGTAATTCCAATTAGTATAAAAAGAAGCTTATGATTATTAAAAAATGCTTTTAATGATT
Source organism: uncultured Erysipelotrichaceae bacterium (assembly GCA_902783745.1). GTDB lineage: Bacteria > Bacillota_I > Bacilli_A > Acholeplasmatales > Anaeroplasmataceae > Anaeroplasma. Next base: position 1,063 of record CACZRY010000047.1, on the reverse strand, counting down.
TATCTTTATATGATGGTTTATCTATACTATTAATATTTTCATTAACCATAACTTATCCCCCTTTAATAATTACTATGATTATATCATTATTTTGTATTTGCTTAAAGTTTTTTTCTAATATATAATTTAATATTATAAAAGGAGTTTATGTAATATGAAGTTTATAAGTTTTAATGTTAATGGAATACGTGCTTGTAAAACGCACGGATTTGATGAGGCATTTAAATCTTTAGATGCTGATTTTTTTTCTATTCAGGAAACAAAGATGCAAGAAGGACAAATTGACTTAGAAATAGATGGTTATTATAGATATATGTCTTCTGCAGAAAAGAAGGGATATAGTGGTACTTTAATATATACAAAATATAAACCAATTAATGTTACTTATGGAATTAATGGAGATTTATACAATGATGAAGGTAGAATTATCACATTAGAATATGATAATTTCTTTTTAGTTAACGCATATGTACCAAATGCACAACCAGAACTTAAAAGATTAGATTATAGAATGGAATTTGAAGATAGAATGAGAGAATATCTTATTTCATTAGATAATATTAAGCCTGTTATTTATTGTGGAGATTTAAATGTAGCTCACGAAAGAATAGATATTAAGAATCCTGATTCTAATACTAAAAATCCAGGATTCTCAATAGAAGAAAGAGATAAAATGACAACATTATTAAATTCAGGATTTAGTGATACATATAGAGTGTTATATCCAAATAAAGTTGAATATAGTTGGTGGAGTTATCGTTTTAATGCGAGAGCTAATAACGCAGGTTGGAGAATAGATTATTTCTTGGTTTCAAATAGAATAATGGATAAGGTTAAAGATTCTATTATTCATAATGAAATATTTGGTTCTGACCATTGTCCTATTGAACTTGATATAGAAATTTAATAAAAAATGTCTAAAAGTTGACAAATTTTGTCGAAACTTGTCGATAAGTAGTCTTATAAATTGTATTTTTTCAAGTTATAATTCAATTACAAATGGAAAAGGGAAAAATTCATTATTGGAGGAAAACAACTTGAAAAAAATAACAATAAGCTTAGG
>CACZRY010000046.1 GCA_902783745.1 uncultured Erysipelotrichaceae bacterium | reverse complement strand
GGGTGATTTATATATGCTTAAGCCTTGGGGAATTGAACATATTATATATTTAATAGTATGTATAACATTATTAACAACTATAGGAATTATATTAAAGAAAAAATTAAAGACTGATAAACAAATAGAAATAATGTTTAAGATATTAGGTATAATTGGCCTTATAGCAATTATATGTACTAGAATATCTTTATCATTAGATGAGAATAATTTCTTATATTTAATACCTGATTCATTTTGTGGTATGACAAGCTTTTTAACTTCTTTAGCATTAATATTCTTAAAGAAGGATAATTTAGTATTACATGCAGTATGGTTAATTGGATTAGTTGGTATGACAACATCAGTTCTTTATCCAGATTTTTTAACTAAAACAACTAATATATTCTATTTTTCAACAATAACTTGTCTTTTACATCATACTATTACTTTATTTAATATAATAATGGTATTTGTATTTAAATATTTAACTATAACTTATAAAAAAGCATGGACGCAGCTTGTTGGTGGAATATTTTATATAGGTTTAGGATTCTTCTAAATATATGTATGTAATATTAAGGGTGCATTCTATATAATGGTACCTGCAATAAAGAATACTAAAACTTATTTTGCAGCATTGCTTCCAATATATGTATTTGTATATATATCGCTATTAGCAATAATAGAATTTGTAAGATACAAGAAAAGAAATAAAAATACTGAATTAGATGAAAACAAACCAGAACAATAAATTCTGGTTTATTTTTTTATAAAACTTTAATACTATTATATTTTCTATAAAAATCATAAAAAAGTTCCAAGAATATTTCTATCCTTGGAACCTAATACTAATCTTATTATTTATATGTCTATATTTTATTCGTATTGTTCTAAATAAGCAATTATTTGTTCTGATGACATATTATCTTTATTTTGAATGAAAATATCAATTAATGTATCATAATCAGCTAATACTTTATTTAAATCGTCTATATTCATGATAACTGATGATGTAATACCATTATCAGCTAACATATCCTTTGGATAATCAGTGAAGTTAGAATCAATGCTATTATCTTCTTGGATAAACATCATTGGTACTTTTACTTCATTAGCTACATAATTACCACTTTCAGAATCATATGTGTAATAGAATCTTGAACGTAATTCAATATCATACTTTCTACTTGTTTTAATGATCTTCTTATTATATGTTGGAACAAATAATGTTGATGAACCGTTTAAATAAACATCAACTGTACTTCTTGAAGATTTGTTATCATCAGTCTTATCTGTTACTTTAACTGAAGTAATTCCAGAAATATCCCATAAGTTAAACCATAAAGTATTATATGTACCCTTAACACCTGAAATAGTTTTTTCTTCTCTTACTTCATAGCCTAATAATCTTCCTTCATCAGCTTTATATAATTCATTTACATAACCATCAAAGCCAATCATACCTGAAGCTTTATTTCCAACTACTGATACATATCCATCATTAATATAGAAATCAGCACATGCAGAAATCTTATCAGAGCCATCTAATGTTGTATATTCATAAATATGACCTGTAGTAGTTTCCTTATTTGTTTCATCTATAGATTTAGATACTATTAAATATGAAGATCTTGTACCTTCATGGCCTAAAACTTCAACACCATATGTTGTTGCCATTTCATATGCATCAGGTCTAACAACATATTTAATCTTATATGCGTCACCTAAAGAAATAAACATACCCTTAGCATCATTTGCTAAATCATATTCCATTTTAACTACTGGGCTTACAGTTCCGATACCAGGTACTGTAGTTGATGCAGTAATATTTATATTAAATACTAACTTACCATTCTTATATTCAAATACACCATTATATCCTTCACCATCAAATTGATATGTCATTTCATCTGCATATGAATTTTGGATATAGATATTTACTGCTTGTCCTGCGGAATTCAATGCAGTTTGTGCAACATTAAATACTTTAGCCATTGTTACACTTTGATTAATGTTTTCAACAACCATTTGCCATTGTTCACCATAACCAGCTTGATTAATGCTTGAAATATTAGTAAATGAAGTAAAATCATAATTAATTGCTTTAGCTGTTACTACATTAGCATTATAAGATGGAGTCATTGCAGCAGGTAGATAATCATAAGCTGTTGCAGTTTCTATTTGAGTTAATTTAGATAAATAATCCTTAACTGTATTTGCTAATAATTCTTTAATATGAGTTGCAGTTTCTTTAGATACTGTAGTTAGTGTTTGTGGAATATCTTCTAATTTAGTTACTGCATTAAGCTTTTTATATTCTTCATCTGCAAAATCACTTAAATCATCCTTTAATGTTTGATTTGGTAATTTATTTAATCCTTCATCTACAATTTCTTCTAACTTAGAAACTGCAATCTTTTTAGCTTCATTTAATGCATATTCTTCTAAATCAGTTTTAATTTCATTAACACATGGACTAACACCTTCAATTGTATTTACAGCTTCTAATTTCTTCTTTTCTTCAGTGTAGAATGCTTGTGTATCAGTTTTTAATTCATCATATGGAATCTTATCAATTAAAGCTTTTACATAAGGATCTAATTCTTTTAAAGCTTTATTTTTTAATTCGATAATAATTCTTTCAGTTTCATCTTCAATAAATTCTTTTGTGTCATCTATAATTGACTCATATACAGTTGCAACACCTTCTAATGAATCTACTGATGTAACTTTTTTCATTTCATCATTATAGAAAGATTGTACTGATGTTTTTAAAGTATCATCTTTAATTGCAGCAATTAATGGATTAATAACAGCATTTAATTTTTCTATTAATAATGGCTTTAATGTATCTACAATAAAAGTTTTTGTATCATTTTCAACTTTATTAAGAGCTTCTTTTGCAGTATCTAAATCATTAATACCACTGATATAAGATTTTTCAGTATCGTAATAGTTTTGTACTGAAGCCTTTAAATCGTCATTAGTAATTTTTTGAATAAATGGTTCTACATATTCATCTAATTTAGATATAGCTTTAGCTTTATATGCTAGTAATTCTACATCTTTTGCATCAGTTGTAGTATCAACTGTAGTTGTTGTTTGAGATGTATTACTAGCTGTTGTTGTTTCAGCTGTTTTAGTACCAGTATTATCATTAGGTGTAGAATTACCTCCACATGATGTTAATCCAGTCATTGCAATTAATCCAATTAATGGAATTGTTATAAATTTCTTCTTCATTTTCTATCATCCTCCTAAAATATATACTTCATAATTAAAACAAAACATTTTATTTTAATTACAGTCTATTTAATCTTTTCCTTTGAAATTTTTATATAATGCATATGGATATACAAAAATACTTAATGCTAAAGTTAATACTGTTGCAAATGCAATTGCAAGTACCGCTATTGCTAAACCAATAAGTCCAAATATTATTTTCATAATAATTAAGAACTTTAATCCATCTAAATCAAATGTAAACATTATACCAGGCATTTTTACAAATCCAAATGATGATACATCTATCCATAAATCAGTTAAGAATGTATTATTTAATATCATCGTACCAAAGAATGTAAATCCTAAAAATGCTAATACAATTTCAATAGCACCTGTAGATGTTTTACCGTCAACAAAAGAAACAATTGCTAAAACCAAAAATATTGTAGAAACAATTGATGGCCAAATAAATGAATGTATTCTTCTAACCTTAAATTCAGTTTCTTTTTTCTTTTGAGCTTCTTCAGCAATTCTTTTTTGTTCAAGTAATCTACTTTGATTACATTCATTACATAAGATTTTTTGTTTTAAGACTTTATGTGATGACTTACCACTTCTTACAGAAATTGATTCTTCAACTCTAAATAAATCTGATGCTTCATATATTGGTTTGTTGCATCCCTCACATACACCAAGCACTGGTTTTTGTTCTGACTCTTTTATTATTACTCTTTCTATTATTTGTGGTGATTGTTCTTTATTTTCTTCAACTTCTGGTTTCTTAATATCAAACAAATCATCTGTAGAACAATTCAAAATTTTACACATATCCTTTAACATATCAAATGATGGTTCTGCATCATCATTTTCCCATCTTGATACTGCCTGATAAGTTACATGCAATTCATCAGCTAAATCTTTTTGTGTTAAACCTGCTTTTGTTCTATATTCTTTTAATTTTAAGCCTATGCCCATAATCAACACCCTCCTTGATTCAGCTCTATTTTATATTGCCCTTTCTAGAAAATAAATAAACTTTTTTTTGAATCACTCAATATTTTGTTGAGTAGTCAATTTTTAGTAATAAATATTTTATTTTCCCTAAAAAATAATTATAATTATATCTTAATATATATCAAGCGTTTTTTTCACATTTTATGCGCTTTCACTGATGTTATTTCAATATTTTCACAGCATCACATTCTAATCCATCTTTACTATTATTCAGTGAACAAATAAACAAAAACCGAAAGATTGGCTAAATTATGCAATTTATAAGATAGATTTGTCATTTTAT
>CACZRY010000045.1 GCA_902783745.1 uncultured Erysipelotrichaceae bacterium | reverse complement strand
CCTTCAAGATACTTCATAGCTAAATCATCATCGAATTGAGATAATGTATCGATTAATAATTCTCTCTTTTCGTTAGCGATATCAACTAAATCAGCAGGAATATCTGTAACTACTGCCTTTTCTTCATCGCTACCATCGAAGATGTAAGCCTTCATTTCAATAAGGTCTACATGACCCTTGAAATCATTTTCTGCACCGATTGGCCATTGTACTGCAGCTGCAGTTGCGCCTAATCTATCATAGATAGTGTTTACTGAATATTCGAAATCAGCACCAACCTTATCCATCTTGTTTACGAATACAATACGTGGAACGTTGTATTCAGTTGCTTGTCTCCATACTGTTTCAGTCTGTGGTTCAACACCAGCTTGACCATCTAGTACAGTAACTGCACCATCTAATACACGAAGAGAACGTTCAACTTCTACTGTGAAGTCTACGTGACCTGGAGTATCGATGATATTTACTCTATAACCATTCCATACAGCTGTTGTTGCTGCTGAAGTGATTGTGATACCTCTTTCTTGTTCCTGAGCCATCCAGTCCATTGTTGAAGCACCATCATGTGTTTCACCAATCTTATGAATCTTCTTAGTTAAGAATAAGATACGTTCAGTTGTTGTTGTCTTACCAGCATCGATGTGAGCCATGATACCGATATTACGTGTTTTTTCTAAGCTATATTCTCTTGCCATAGTTTTCTTCTCCTGCTGTTAATTAGAAACGGTAGTGTGCGAAAGCCTTATTAGCTTCAGCCTGCTTATGAACTTCTTCTCTCTTCTTGCATGCTCCACCTAAGCCATTTGATGCATCGATGATTTCTTTAGCAAGCTTTTCATCCATAGTCTTATCGTTTCTTAAACGAGCATATTTAACTAACCATCTTAAAGCTAGAGTTTGCTTTCTTTCAGGTCTAACTTCCATAGGCACCTGATAGTTTTGACCACCAATACGGCGAGCCTTAACTTCTAAAACTGGTGCGATATTTTCTAATGCTTTTGTAAATACTTCAAGTGGATCTTGACCAGTAGTTTCCTTAACACGGTCAAAAGCACCATAAATAATAGTCTGTGCTGTACCCTTCTTACCATCTAACATAACTGCATTAATAGTTCTTGTAACTACCTTTGAGTTATAAATTGGATCTGGAAGCACGTCTCTTTTTGCAATGTGTCCCTTACGAGGCATGATTGATTCCTCCTTTTTGAATCATTTATCTTTTAATGATTTATTTTATATTTTATATGTAATACAATTTAAGACCTTAAATTACTTTTGCTTAGGTCTCTTAGCGCCGTATTTAGAACGAGCCTGCATTCTACCTTGTACACCTGTTGTATCTAATGTACCACGGATGATATGGTAACGAACGCCGGGTAAATCCTTAACACGTCCACCACGAATAAGTACTGTACTGTGTTCCTGTAAAGTATGACCTACACCTGGGATATAAGCTGTAACTTCAATTCCATTTGTAAGACGAACTCTGGCATACTTTCTTAATGCTGAGTTAGGCTTCTTTGGTGTCATTGTAGTAACACGTGTACATACACCACGCTTTTGTGGTGAAGGAAGCTTAATTGACTTCTTTTCTAAAGTATTGTATCCAACGCCTAAGCTTGGAGACTTTGACTTTGTAACTTTGTCCTTTCTTCCATTACGTACTAATTGTTCAATAGTTGGCATAAATTGTTCTCCTTTCATTTATGACATGAATCATTGCTGAATTATTATATATATTATTTTGACAGCGTCTCTATTATACCAAATTAAAAGTTGATGTCAACAAAATTTCTACATTTTTCAGAAAATTTTTTCATATTTTAGAAACACCGACATAAGTGTACAACAAAATTCCTTTATTTACAAGGGATTTTTGAATTTTCTCGTTTTTAAGCAAATATATTTTTTCCATGTGTGAAACACTGAGAGCTGTGTGTATAATACAGCTTTTACTACCATTTTTATGTTTATTGAAATTCTTTATTACTTATAGTAATATATAAATATCTTTACTTTTTGGAGGTAAGACAATGAATAAAGAAATGCTTAAGCTTGGTTCAAATAGATCTATTATAAGAGAATTATTTGAATTTTCTAAACTTAAAAAAGCTGAATTAGGTGATGACAAGGTTTATGACTTCTCACTTGGTAATCCAAGTGTACCACCTGCAAAAGAGGTAAACGAATCTATTAAATATATTATTGATAATAAATCAGATACATATAATCATGGATATACATCTGCACAAGGCGACAACAATGTTCGTGAAGCAATAGCAAATGATTTAAATAAAAGATATAATACAAGCTACAAAAAAGAAAACATTTATATGACATGTGGTGCAGCAGCATCATTATGTATTACATTTAGAGCTTTAGTAGAAAGTAAAAATGATGAAATTTTAGCAATTGCACCATATTTTACTGAATATAAAGTTTTCGTTGAAGGTGCTGGTGCAACATTTAATGTAGTACCTGCAGATTTAAATACTTTTAACATTAATTTTACTGAGCTTGAAAAAACTGTAAGCAAAAACACAAAAGCAATTATTGTTAATTCTCCAAATAACCCTTCTGGTGTTGTATATACTAAAGAGAATTTAATAAAGCTTGCAAGTTTTTTAAACGAAAAGCAAAAAGAATATAATCACCCAATTTATATTATCTGTGATGAACCATATAGAGAAATTGTATTTGAAGGAAATACTGTTTCACATATTCCATCATTATATGATAATACAATTGTATGTTATTCTTATTCAAAGTCATTATCACTTCCAGGTGAAAGAATCGGATATATTCTTGTACCTGATAAATGCTTTGAATCAAAAGAATTATATCTAGCTTGTCTTGGTGCAGGTAGAGCATATGGATATGTATGTGCTCCATCTTTATTCCAACATGTAATTGAAGCTTGTGCATCTCTTACTTCTAATATGAATGAATATAAGAAAAATAGAGATCTTATATACAATGGATTAACAAAAATAGGATATGAATGTGTACAACCACAAGGTGCATTCTACTTATTTATGAAGGCTTTAGAAGATGATGCATATAATTTCATGGAGAAAGCAAAAAAATTTAATATCATTGTTGTCCCATCAGACAACTTTGGTGTAAAGGGTTATGTAAGATTAGCATACTGTGTTTCAACAGAAACTATAATTAACTCTATGAAAGCATTCGAAAAATTATATAAGGAATATAATAAATAATTAAAGAAAGCCTGTTTTCTAACAGGCTTCTTTCTTAGTTTTTATTGAAAAAACAATATATAAGGTATATCCTATATTTGTATTTTAAAATTACATATGCCCTGATAGTTAAACGGATATAACAGGCCCCTCCTAAGGGTCAATTGTGGGTTCGATTCCCGCTTGGGGTGCCAGTTAGAAAGTTAAAGAGGCTGTAAAAATACCTAGGTTTTTTTACAGCCTCTTTTCATCTTTCAAATTTTCCGATAACCTCTGATACGTTTGTTACACAGCAGAAGGTTGAAGGATATTGTTTTAAAACCTTTAATACAACACCCATGTATCTTTTT
>CACZRY010000044.1 GCA_902783745.1 uncultured Erysipelotrichaceae bacterium | reverse complement strand
TCTGCAATGGTATTCTTTTTAAAAAAAGAATTAAATGAAAAGCTCTTAAAAATTTTATTAGGATTTGCATCAGGTGTAATGATTGCTGCATCCATTTGGAGTTTACTTGAACCCGCAATTAATTCATTTGGTGATGGTGATGCATTAAAATGGATTGCTCCATCAGTTGGATTCTTAGTTGGAATTTTATTCCTATTCTTAATGGATATTCTAACACCACATATGCATCTTAATAAAAGCGAAGAAGGCCCTAATAAAGCAAAATTAAGTAAAACTACAAAGATGTTACTTGCAGTTACAATTCATAATATTCCTGAAGGTCTTGCGGTAGGAGTTGTTTTAGCCGGTGTTATAACAGGAACAATTAATGAAGGTGCTGCATTAACATTAGCTATTGGTATTGCAATTCAAAATTTCCCTGAAGGTGCAATTATATCAATGCCTATTAAAGAAACTGGTGTTTCTAAATTAAAAGCATTTTTTCTTGGAGTGCTTTCAGGCATAGTAGAACCAATTGCAGCTTGACTCGCAATATTATTAACTTCATTTACAGAAGTAATATTACCATATACATTATCATTTGCGGCAGGCGCAATGATTTATGTTGTATCAGAAGAATTAATACCTGAATATAACCAAGGTAATCATTCAAATTTAGGTACATTAGGACTTGCAATAGGATTTGTTGTGATGATGTCACTTGATGTAGCATTAGGATAATAAAAAAATGGCTAAAATAATGTTTTTAGCCATTTTTTCATACAAAGTATTTTATTAAATAAATTTTAAAGAACGTACTAAACCTCTAATAATTTCATCAATTGATTCTTGGCAATCATTTTTAACCCACATGATTGCAAGATTATATAAGGCTCCTGAATAAATACATGCAATGATTTTATCTTCATGACTTATAGGGGCTTTAAAACTATTAAGAATAGCATTATTAATAATTTCAAGATAAACGTGTTCCATGTTATTATCTATTAACGCTGTCATTTTATCTTTATTATTTTTTAAATCTTTTAAAGTCATTGTTGCAATATTTTTTAGAGTTTCTTCATCGCTAAAATCAATATCTGTAATTTGATTTTTAAAGAATAATTCACTTGCTTTAAAATATGTCTCAATAATATCAGTTTTAGTTTTAAAGTATTTATAAAATGTAACTCTTGAAACACCAGCCTTCTCACAAATTTCTATAATTGTGATTTTATCAATTGGTTTTGTCTTTAAAAGAATAAAAAATGCTTCTAAAATATAATCTTTTGCAGATTGTAATGGTAAATTTTCCATACGAACTCCTCCTTATTAAATTAACAATTGTAAGTTTATGTTTAAATTATAATGTATTAGTTAACATTTGTCAATTTATATAAGTTTATAATCTTTATATTTTTATTAAAAAAATATATAATTATTATAAGAGGTGATACGATACATGGAATTTAAATTAAGTAATGGTTTAATAATACCAGAAATAGGTTTTGGTACATGGATGATTCCAAATAATTTAGCAAAAGATGCAGTTAAAAATGCAATTGAACAAGGCTACAATCTTATAGATACTGCAGAAGCTTATATGAACGAAGAAGGTGTTGCAAAAGGCATAAGAGAGGCTGGATATCCAAGAAATTATGTTTTTTTAACTACAAAGCTTGATGCAAATGCAAAAGATTTGAAACAAGCTAAGAAATGTTTTCAGGATTCTTATAAGAAATTGGATTTAGGCCCTATTGATCTTATGCTTATTCATTCTCCACAGCCTTGGAATGAATTTAGAGATAAAGAAAAAAGATATTTCAAAGAAAACTTAGAAATATGGGGAATGCTTGAAGAAGAATATTTATATGGTAGAGTAAGAGCAATAGGCGTTTCAAATTTCCAAATAGATGATTTAAAGAATATTATAGATAACTGTAATGTAAAGCCTATGGTTAATCAAATATTGGCTCATATAGGTAATATGAATTTTGAATTAATTAATTATTGTAAGGATAATGATATAGTTGTTGAAGCATATTCTCCATTTGGTCATGGTCCTTTATTAAAAAATGATGTTATCATTAAAATGGCGGATTGGTATGGTGTTAAGCCTGCAAATATTTGTATTAAATATTTAATGCAGCATGGATTAATTCCATTACCTAAAGCTTCAAGCGTAGAACATATTAAAGAAAATTTAAATCTAGATTTTACAATTTCTGAATCTGATATGAAAAAACTAGATAATATAAAAGATATAGATTATGAGGAATATAAAGTATTCCCTGTATTTTCAAATAAATAAAAGGAGAAAAAAGAATGAAAGAATTTAAGAAGAATACATGGTTTTATCCACTTGCTGTAGCAATTATTGGTACATATGATAAAGATTTAAATCCAAATGCAATGAATGCCGCATGGGCATCAATTTATGATTACAATACAGTTTTATTAAATTTATCAAAGCATAAGACAACAGAAAATCTAGAAGTAAATAAAGCATTTACTTTAGCTTTCGCAACAAAAGATACTTTAGAAGCATCTGATTATGTTGGTATTGTTTCTTATGAGAAAGAACCTAATAAAATTAAAAAAGCTGGTCTTACACCAGTAAAGGCACCAAATGTTAATGCACCTTTATTTAAAGAATATCCTTTAACACTTGAATGTGTTGTTAGAAGTATTGATGATGATTATCATGTTATAGGTGATATTGTTGCGATACAAGCAGATGAAAGAATTTTAACTGATGGAAATATTGATCCAAAAAAACTTCAAGCACTATCTTTTGACCCAGTTAACCATAAGTATTTATTACTATCTGGTGAGGTTGTAGGAGACGCTTTTAAGGCTGGATTAAAACTAAAATAAAAAAATTTTATTTTGTCCTACATTTGTCTACATTTAGGGTGTAAAATATAATTGAATTAGTTGAGAAGAACTTATTCAAAAAGGTGATTTAACAATTTCCCCCAAATTTGTTAAATTATATAAGTTCTAACTAATTTAACAAAACAATCTCTTAATGAAGTCCTCATTTCTGTCCCCCAATAGAAATGAGGATTTCATTTTATCTTGATTTTTTTTGAAAAATAAAAATATTATTCTTTAATTTGTCTTACATTAGTAATAAAATAAAAATATAATATAGTAAGGAGCAAAATATGGAATTATTATCAGCAATAATATTAATATTAGGTGTATTCTTGATATATTTAATATTAATTGAATTATATACAATATTGTTTAGAATGACAGGGTTAACAAAGGAAAAGTCAAAATTTCAAGTAATTTCAATGATTACAACAGCAGGATTTACAACAAGTGAATCTGAAATTATTACTTCTTCAAAAGTAAGAAGAAGAATCGCTGTTGCAGCAATGATTACTGGTACATTATTCTCAGTTGTAATTATTTCCTTAATAATTAACCTTTTTACTAAAATACAAAATAGTTCTAATTCAGCTGAACATGTAGTTTGGATTGGAGTTGCGTTTGGCGTATTCATTGTATTACTTATTTTATTTAAATTACCTATTACAACAAAGTTATTTGAAAAATTAGTAGAATTTGTTGCAAATACATTCTTCCACGTTAATTCTAATAATAATGTTATTACACAACTTGATGTTTATGGTGATGATGCAATAGAAGAGGTTACAATTAATATTGTACCTGATGAATTAGTTGGTAAGACTTTAGCTGAATCTAATCTAAAAGCAAGATATCATTTAAATATATTAATGGTACAAAGAAACAAAAGAACAATTAATATAAATAGAGATACAGTTATTCAAAAGAAGGATGTATTATTAGTATTTGGTCCTAAGAAGTTAATAGAAAGATTCTTTGATCAAACTCAAGAAGTACAAAAAGAAGATGATATGTCTATTAAGAATACAATTACAGTTATTGATAATTATGGTGATGATGCAATGACAGAAATTGAAGTAAATATTGTACCTGATGAATTAATAAATACTCCATTAATTAATTCCGGATTAAAAAGAATATATGATCTTAATGTATTAACTATAAAACGTGGTGATATATCAATTAAGGTTGATAAAGATACAGTCATCTTAGAAAAAGATATAGTTGTTGTATTTGGTGATTATAAGAATATGGAAGAAGTATTTGTTAATAAAGTAAATGCTTCAGTAGAACAAAAAAACTAACCCGAAGGTTAGTTTTTTCTTTTCTATTCATCTTTATGATTAAAGTAATTATTGATTGCAGATATTAATGCAAGTATTGATGCAGCAATAATATCATCTTGAATACCAGTACCCCAGTATTCTTTATCACCAAATTTAACAGAAACATATGCTGCAGCTTCAGCTTTAGAAGAAGATTCTAAAGAATGTTCTGAATAATTTGTTAATACATAATCTAGATTGTAGCATGCCTTTAATGCATTAGATACTGCATCTAATCTACCATTACCTTCAGCTAAAGTATTAGATTGCTTATCATTCATAATTGTTGATAGCATAACTTTGAATACTTTATCTTCTCTAATGAAATGATATTCATTTAAAGATAATGGATTTTTAAGATTAACGAAATTATCTAAGAAGATTGAATTTACATCATTTGGAGTTAATTCAGTATGGTTTTTATCTGAAACATCTTTTACTAAATAACCAACTGTTTCTCTCATCTTCATAGGAATTTCTAATCCGAAGTTAGTTTCAAGTATATAACAAATACCACCCTTACCTGATTGTGAATTAATTCTAATTACATCTGCAGAATATTCTCTTGAAATATCAGCTGGGTCAAGTGGAAGATATGGAACATTCCATGTGTTAATCTTGTTAGCTTTACGATATTTAATACCTTTAGAAATTGCATCTTGGTGTGAACCTGAGAATGCAGCAAATACGAATTTACCTGAATATGGTTGTCTATCATAAACCTTCATTTCTGTAACTGATTCATAAAGTTTAATGATATTTGGCATATCAGAAAAATCAAGATTTGGATCAACTCCATGTGTATACATATTTAACGCAAGAGTAATTACATCAACATTACCAGTTCTTTCACCATTACCAAATAATGTACCTTCAACTCTATCAGCACCTGCAAGAAGACCAAGTTCAGCATCTGCAACACCAGTACCACGGTCATTATGTGGATGAAGTGAGATTAAAACATTTTGTCTCTCATGTAGGTTCTTAGAAAAATATTCAATTTGAGAAGCATACACATGAGGAAGTGACATTTCAACTGTTGCAGGAAGGTTAATAATAACCTTTTTATCTTTAGTTGGCTTAAATACATCAATTACAGCATTACATACATCTAATGCGTAATCAACTTCAGTTCCTGTAAATGATTCAGGTGAATATTCATATAAGAAATTACCTTCAGTTTCTTTAGCTAATTCAACAAGCATTTTAGCTCCTTCAACTGCAAGATCTTTAATTTCTTCTTTAGATTTCTTAAATACTTGTTCACGTTGTGCAACAGAAGTAGAATTGTATAAATGCACAATTGCTTTATGGCATCCTTCAAGAGCCTTAAATGTTTTCTTTATAATATGAGGTCTTGCCTGTGTTAAAACTTGAATAGTAACATCATCAGGAATCATATCTCCATCAATTAATGTTCTTAAGAATTCATATTCTGTTTCTGATGCAGCAGGGAAACCTACTTCAATCTCTTTGAATCCAATTTTAACTAATAGCTTAAAAAAATCTATTTTCTGATCTAAAGACATTGGCTTAACTAAAGCTTGATTGCCGTCTCTTAAATCAACACTACACCAAACTGGTGCGTGGTCTATATAATCCTTTTTTACCCAATCATAACAATCTACAGGTGGAAGGAAATAACCTTTAGAATATTTTTCAAAACCTTTCATAATTTTAAACCTCCATAACTAATTTTGTAAAAAACAAAAATAGATATAATTATTATAGCATAAAAATTTAAACCTAGTCAAATAATATGTACACATAAATTTAAGAATAATATATATAATATATTAGCTAAAACGCTATAATGATAAATATCTCTTTAAAAATAAGCGTTATTATGATATAGTTAATTAGGTATTTTGTTTATAAAAAGTAATGAAAGAGAGGTCAATTATGGATAATAATTATACTGAAACAAAAATGAAAGATCCAAAATATGATCTTTCCAGATTATCATATGGTAAAAAGATTTTAATTCTTTTTATTCTATTTTTTAAATTAGGTATTGTAAATTTTGGTGGAGGATATGCATTATTACCACTACTTACAAGAGAATTATGCGATAAAAGAGGATGGGCTACTGAAGAAGAACTTGCAAACTATTATGCAGTAGGTCAATGCACACCTGGTGCAATTGCAGTAAATGTTTCAACGTTTATTGGATATAAAATAGGTGGAATGCTAGGTGGAATAGTTGCAACATTAGGATTTGTAACACCTGCATTCTTAATAATATTTATAATCGCAACATTATTAACTAATTTTAGTGAAAATCCATTTGTTAAAAATGCGATTGCTGGTGTTAATGTTGTAGTTGTAGTATTAATTTTATCTGCAATTATTAAATTATCTAAGAAAAGTATAACTGATAAATATGGTGTTATTCTTGCAACAGTTGTTGCACTTATGGCAATAATATTTAATGTTATTCCACTATATGCATATGTAATTTTTGCTGCAATATATGGAATAATAGTTTCATACCTTAAAGAGAAAAAAGAATCTAAAAATGTTTCAAATATTACTCCAAAAGATATTAATCTAGATGAAAAAGAATATTACGATAACAATAATTTAGAAGAAGATATAGTTAAAGATTATCAACAAGTTGATAATAAAAGCACTGTATTAGTAAAGGATGATACAATTAAAGTAACTTCTAAAGAAGAAAAAAAGAAGAACATATTATCATTTATTGCTGGTTTTATTGTTGGTATATTATTAGGTATAATTGGTTATATTTCATTTATATTTGTAAAGAATAAGAAATATAGAGAAGGTTTAAT